>CAZOIX010000817.1:0-2538 GCA_964579685.1 uncultured Mycobacterium sp. | reverse complement strand
GTTGAGCACCTCGGCCAGTCGCACCCTGGGAATGCCGAGGGACTCGCCCAGGTCGAGAGTGCTCAGGGCACTGCCAAGGTTGGCGGTGAAAAGCAGGTTGTTCAGGATCTTGGTGACCTGCCCGCTGCCCAGCGGACCAAGGTGGACGATCGGGTCGGCGTAGGTGGCGAACACCGGACGGCACCGCTGCGCGACGTCCTCCTCACCGCCGACCATGACCAGCAGCTTGCCCTCCTCCACTGCGGGCGCGCCACCGCTCACCGGGGCATCGATCACCGAAACACCCTGTGCGGCAGCCTTCTCGGCGATCTCCCTGCATGTGTCGGGATGCACTGTGCTGTGGATCGCGATGATGCCGCCGGAGGCCAGGCCCGCCAGCACGCCGGTCTCGCCGTAGAGCACCTCGCGTACGTCGTCGTCGCCGACCACGCACAGGCAGACCAGATCGCTGGCGGCGCCCAGCTCGGCCGGCGAACCCGCGGTCTTCGCGGCGGTGTCGGCGTACGGTTCCAGGCTGGCCGCCCTGCGCGCCCACAGCGTGGTCTCGAAACCGCCTTCGGCGATCCGACGTGCCATGGGGCCGCCCTGACTGCCCAACCCGATGAATCCGACGCGCATCAACCCGCCTCCATTGCTTCCGATGTATTCGTCTTCGCGTCCACGCAGTCAGCCACGAACGACAACACCGCGGTGTGGTACACCGCAGCGTTGCGCGCCAGGGACATGTTGTGTCCGGTGCCCGGCTGCTCATTGACCACGAATCGTGGTGACGAGGTGAACATCGCCGCGATCTGAGCCGTCGCGTCCGGCCCGGTTTGCCACACGCGTTCGTGTTCGGCGACGCTGAACTGCACCGGCACCCGCACATGCGGCGCGAGCGCGGGGAAGTCTTGGCGAGGCCAATTCCTCGTCATCCCGACCTCGTACAGCGCGCCGGTCGAGGAATTCGTCATTCCGGACAACACATCCGGCGGGTACAGTTCGGCCGGCTCCCAGAGCAACTCGCGCAGCCCGGTCGGACGCTGGGTCGCCGTCGCGGACTTCATGGCCTCCGCCATCGATGCGCCGTATCGCACACCGGTACCGGCCAACTCGAGGCCGACCAGATCATTGCGTGCGGCTCGATCATCTGCGGCCATCCGCACCGCCAGTTCGCAACCTGCCGAGTGGCCGACGAAAAACAGGCCTGCACCGCGAGGGTTCGCGCCGATGATTTTGTCGATCGCACCGTACGTCAGTGCGATACGTTGCTCCGGCCGTTCCATCGCGTCGGCGTAGGGCGCAGAACTCCCGTACCCGGGGCGATCCAGCGCCACCATCGTGTACCCCATGTCGGCACCGAGGCGCAACAGCGACAGATTCGGATGCCCAGGGCAGTCGAAATACGCTGCGGTACTCGAGCCTCCGTGGAACGCGACGACGACGGCCTTCGGCTCGTCGACCGCCGCGATCAGGCCCGACATGGGCACGCCGTCGACGAAGACGACGCGTGGACGGGCAGTAACCCCGTTCACGTGTCGGTCCGCATGAGGATGGCCCCGCTCGGGGTGAGCCCGCCACTGCTGACCACCGCGACACGGGCGTCTTTCACCTGACGTTCGCCGCCATCGCCGCGCAATTGGGTGACCGCCTCGTGGACCAGGCCCATACCGTGCGTGCGGCCGTGGGAGAGCTGGCCGCCGTGGGTGTTCAGCGGGATCACCCCATCGCGCGCGATCGCCTTGCCGCCGTCGAGGAAGTCCTTCGCTTCGCCGATGCCACAGAACCCCAGCGCCTCCAGCCACGAGAGGCAGTTGAACGAGAAGCCGTCGTAGAGTTCGGCGACATCCACGTCCTTGGGCCGCAGCGACGTTCGTGTCCACAGGTGCGCGGACTGGCCCAGCACCTGAGGTTCGTGGGTCAACGTGGTCTGGTCCCAATCGGTGCGTTCGACGATCTGAGTGCCGACCGCCTCGAACAGCACGGGCTTGTGCGGCATGTCCTTGGCCGCGTCGACTGCCGACACGATCACCGCGACTGCTCCGTCACAAGGGACATCGCAGTCGTAGAGCCCGAAGGGTGTGGTGATCGGCCGGGCGTTCAGATAGTCGTCCATGGTCATCGGATCGCGATAGATCGCCGTCGGGTTGAGCGCAGCGTTGGCGCGCTGGTTCAACGCGATCCAGCCGAGTGTCTCGCGTGTGGTTCCGTAGCGCTGAAAGTGTCTCTGCGCGTTGAGCGCCAGCACGTGGGCTGCCGACGTGGCGCCGAACGGCATCTGCCAGCTGGAGGTGCGTGGACCGCCGGGAGGGCTGGCCCTGCCCTCCTTCATCAGCTGTTGGAACGTCGCCTCCCAGAGGGTGCGGAAGCACAGCACATGGCGAGCCATGCCGGTGGCGACGGCCATCATGGCGGCGATGATGGATCCGCCGGGACCGAAGGTGTCCATGCCGCCGTTGATCCATGTCGGTCGGATGCCGAGCGCGCCCTCGAGCGCGGTCACGCCGCCTTCGCCCATTCCGGCGATGTCGAGTCCGGGATAGGTTGACAGCCCGTCGA
>CAZOIX010000816.1:0-2538 GCA_964579685.1 uncultured Mycobacterium sp. | reverse complement strand
AAGGCGATGATCGAGAAGGTCGTCGAGCGGATGTACGCCGAGATCGACGACAACCGGTTCCTGGAGGTCACCTACGCCAACGGTGACAAGGAAGTCATGTACTTCAAGGACTTCAATTCGGGCGCCATGATCCAGAACGTCGTGGACCGCGCGAAGAAGAATGCGATCAAGTCGGTGTTGGAAACGGGGCAGCCTGGTCTTCGCATCCAGCACCTGCTCGACTCGATCGTCGACGAGTTCGCCGAGAACGAGGACCTGCCCAACACCACGAATCCCGATGACTGGGCACGGATTTCGGGCAAGAAGGGCGAGCGGATCGTCTACATTCGCACGCTGGTCACCGGCAAGTCGTCGAGCGCGTCACGCGCGATCGACACCGAGTCGAACCTGGGCCAGTACCTGTAGGGCACTGGACCAGGCTCGCGCCCCGGCGTCAGCAGAGATTGCCGACGGCCGCGTCGTAGAACGTCTTGGCGTCCTTCGGCTCGACGCCATCGGTGGTGTTGTCCGAGATCGTCTGCAGCGTCTCCGACTCGGGCACGCCTGAGGCGACGTCGCTGCAGATCTGATTGCCCAGTGCCACCGCGGCGTCGACCGGTCCGTCCCAGCCGTTGTTGGCGAGGTCGACGATAAAGCTTTCCTGATCCGCATAGGCGGGTGCCGCGACGGCCAGTCCCACTGCGAGCGCACCGAGTGTGGCCACGAAGACTTTCTTCATTTTTGAATCCCTTCACCCTGATGTTGCGCACCGTTTGCCGAGCCTGGGTGTGGTCATGTGGCCACTCGGGGACGTTGCTGTGGCGAAGCATAGGTTATGGAATTGAGACCCGCTACCTAAATGATCGTCGCCGTCAATTACTGGCCCGTGGCGGGCTGACCAGCAGCAACGTTGCGCAATCGAATTTCTTCCGACAATGAGCCGTCCGAAAAGTAACGGTTTGTGCACGTTTATCGGGTGCGGAACGTAACTTCGCGATATGCCTGACGACGATGTCGCGGTGATCGGTGACGTATTCGGGAAACGCTACGGGGAAGTACTTCTGGTCCGTGCCGGGGAATCGGGACCCGAGGCATGCGTCTATAACACATTTCCCCTCAACGATTGTCCCGCCGAATTGTGGGACAAACTCGACGCAGAAGCCATCGCTGCGGAGAACGGTGCGGTCGCGGCGTTGCTCAACGGCCCACGCTACTGGCTGATGAGCGGAATCGGTAAGCGCGACCGAGAAGACCTGGAACACAAGACTTTCGGCGGCCTGGAGACGCTGCGGCAAGCGACGGTCAAACTGTCGTCGATGAATCCGTCGCCGTACCAAACCAACCGGGTGAACCGAAAAGCCCTCTTCACATTTGACGCCGGCCGCGAGATCTATGAACTCATCGACCCGGATGGCAGGCGCTGGGTCATGCAGACGTGGAGTCAGACCGTCGACCCCACCTTGTCGCTCGCCGACCTGCCGGGCCTGGCAAGCCGCCTGTCGTTGCCCGCCGGTTGGCGCTACGAACCGCGAACACTTACCTCGACGCTGCGGGTCGACACCACCGAATACGACGCCTGCGTGACGCAGGACGATCTGGCCAACAGCTATTCGCTTCAGGCCGACCTGTCCATCTCCAAATAGGCGTCGCGGCCGGCGAGGCTCACCGCGACGTCGGCGATCAACGGATCGAAGAATCGCTCGCGGTAAATCGGATCGACGCTGGTGCTGACGGTGAAGTAGAGACCAGAGAGGACCGCCACAAACAACGAGACGTGCACGACGGTTTGTGCCACGGGCACGTGGATACCGAACCAGGTGCCCGCGCACGGCGGTTCGCCGACCGGACAGTTTTGCTCAGACGACCACAGCACTGCCACATCGTCGGGCACCGCAACGATTCCTAGCGCCACGAAGAACGCGAACAGGCCCGCAGTGAAGAGCACCACCTGGATGGCCTGTGCCACGACCATCACCGCGACAACATTGATCTGCTCGGGGAACGACAGTGGGGAGCGTGCGGGCGCCCGACCACCCGCAGTGGCCAGCGGTGTGCCATCGAGAAGCTTGGCCGGATCGGTCTGCCCGGCGCGATCTTCGCGCAGCGCCTTCACCTCATCGCGGATGGTCGTCACCATGAAGAGGATTGCCACAGCGGCGAGGAATCCGATCGTCTGCCAGAGCCGTGCCCGGGTCATCCGGGCCGCCAGTTGCCACAGCTCACCGGTGAAATACACCACGACGGTCAGCATCAGCAGTGGCAGCGCGCGGCTCATCAAGGTGCCGAGCGCGCCAAACTGGAACCAGGCGAATCTGAAGGCCCACAACACGATCGAACCGATGCCGACATATGTCAGCCAGATCGCCAGCAGTGCAACGAACGCGAATCCCACGATCTCGGCAGCAGTGATTCCGGAGAAGCCGCTGTCGGCGAACGGTAACCCGAATACGAACAACGCCATCACCAGCAACGCTGCCGACCGCCGGCCCGCCTCGCCGCGCGCAGTGCCGGATCGGTGCAAGACATGGAGCGCAAAGGGCGCGGCGATCAGTACCAGCG
>CAZOIX010000815.1:0-2540 GCA_964579685.1 uncultured Mycobacterium sp. | reverse complement strand
CAATGGCCTCCGCCACCCGCGCCGGCGACCAACCCGCGGCATCAACCACACACCACCCGAACTCGGCCCGCTCAGGGGCTACCACGACTTGCTGCGGAACACCGTCGGGAGCGGCGATCAGCGTGCGCAGGCTCTCATGACGGCACACCACATCGGCCAGCGCCGCACCCAACGCCCCCACATCCAGGCGCCCGGTCAGCCGCAACGCCACGGCGATGTTGTATACCCGCGAGGGACCGTGTAGTTGATCGATGAACCACAATCGGGTCTGGGCGAACGACAACGGCACCACCGCAGGCCGCTCACCGGCCACCAAGGGTGCCAGGCGGCCCTCACCCGCACCGACCCGAGGCGCCAACTGCCTCACCGTTGGGGACTCGAACAGCGTTCGTACCGAAAGCCCGCTACCTAGAACAGCATTGGCCGCGGCGATGACCCGCATCGCCGACAATGAATCCCCACCCAACTCGAAGAAGGAGTCATCGACACCCACCCGATCCAGACCCAACACCTCGGCGAACACACCGGCCAGGATCTCCTCCACCGCACCCGATGGGCCGCGGTAATGCTCCGCATTCCGATATTCCGGTGCCGGAAGGGCACGCTTGTCCAATTTGTTGTTGACCGTCAACGGCAACGCGTCCAGCACCACGATCGCGGTCGGCACCATATACGCCGGCAGTCGCTCCGTCAGCTTCGCGACAACGTCGGCTGGGTCCACCGTTGCCAGGGTCGAGTCGGCGACATACCCCACGAGCCGCTTGTCACCGGGACGGTCCTCACGCGCGATCACCACCGCCTGCTCGATTCCGTCCAACTCCGTGAGCGCGCTTTGGATCTCACCGAGCTCGATGCGGTAGCCGCGGATCTTGACCTGCTCGTCGGCGCGGCCGAAATACTGCAGCTGCCCGTCTGCGCCCCAGCGCACCAAATCGCCGGTGCGATACATCCGGGCACCCGGACCACCGAACGGACACGCCACAAACCGCGATCCCGTCAACGCCGCGCGGTGGACATACCCGACACCCACGCCGCGACCGGCGATGTACAGCTCACCGACCACACCGGGAGGGACCGGATGCAGCCAGGGGTCCAACACAACCAAACCCGCGCCCGGTACCGGCACACCGATGGGCACCACACCCAAACCCTGGGTCAGCGGCGCACTGATCGCCACACACATCGTCGTCTCGGTCGGACCGTAGGCGTTGACCATCACCCGCCCCGGCGCCCACCGGTCCACCACCTCGGGCGGACACGCCTCACCGACCACCACCAAGGTCGTGCTTTCCAGACCCTGCGGCGACAACGTCGACACCGCCGAAGGCGTCTGTGTCAGCACCGAGACGCCTTCGTTGACCAGCACGTCGTGCAGATCCTCGGCGAAGCAGACGACCTCTTCGGGCACCACGACCAGTCGGCCACCGCGCAGGAGCGCACCGAAGATCTCCCACACGGAGACGTCGAAGCCATAGGAATGGCACTGCGACCACACTCCCGGGTGGGGCAGCCCGCCATCCAGGGACCCTAGTAGCTGGGTCACGTTGTGGTGAGTAACCGCAACACCTTTGGGCCCACCCGTGGTACCGGAGGTATAGATCAGATACGCGATGTCTGCCGGCGCGGCCTGAGGCAGCGCGGCAGCCGGCCCACGCTCGGTCTCGGGGGCGGCAATATCGATAACCGTCACATCCCGGCCGTCCAGCCGCTGACGCAGATCCGTTGTGGTGATGACGGCGACCGGCCGCGCGTCGCCCAGAATGAACCCCAGCCGTGCCTTGGGCAACGACGGGTCGATCGGCAGGTACGCCGCGCCGGTCTTGAGCACTGCCAATATCGAGATGATGGCTTCGGCGGAGCGGGGCATGAGCAGAGCCACGTACTCACCAGGCGCCGCCCCGTTCCCGGCCAACAGGTGCGCAGCCCGATCAGCGGCGGCGTCCAACTCGCGATACGTGATCGTCCGGCCCTCACATGTCAGCGCCGCCGCGTCGGGCGTACGGGCCACCTGCTCGGCGAACAACTCCGGTATCGACGCCGACGGCGCACTAACCGGTGGGGCCAGGGCGGCGCGATTCCCCCGGCGAGCCAGCCAATTGCATTCGCCGATGTCGAGCACCTCCAACGACGTCAACCGCCGCCCCGGGTCGCCCGCCATCGCGGTCAGGATCCGCTGCAACCGTTCCGCTAGGTCAGCGACATCGCAATTCGCAAACGGCTGCCCTGCGCCGGCCGTGGTGAGGAAAAGCTCCTCGTTGGCTCCCAGGAAGCACAGCCCAAAGTGCATTGGGCCAAAGTTGGTGTACACCGCGTGCGCGGCAGTACCGCCGAGATCCAGGGTCAGCCGACCTGGGATGAAGTTGACGGCTACCCGATTTGCCATGCGTCTCGGGCGACCGCCTCTTTCACCCTCGAGAACGTGCACCGGAAAGCGCTGGTGCTGAAGCACTTCCCGGATTCGCGCGTCGACGTGCCGGCAGAATTCGGCAACCGAGAGTTCCGGCGCAGTGTTCAACACCAGAGGCACCACTCCCGAGAAC
>CAZOIX010000814.1:0-2545 GCA_964579685.1 uncultured Mycobacterium sp. | reverse complement strand
ATGTCGTGACGTCGGGCGGCGACGCGATGGTCGCGGCGGTGCCCGCCGAACCGGCTGTCGTCGTGTCCACCCCCGGTGCGGAACCCGTCGCTGCCGGGGGGTACGGCGCCGCCCTGCTCCTGGACACCTGGGCGTTGCTCGGGCGCCAGGACCTGCGGGCGTCCGAGGATGCGCTGCGCCGCTGGATGGCGGCAGCCGCGCTGGTCCGTGGCCGCAGCGACGGAGGGGTCGTCGCGGTGATCGCCGAGTCGGCGATCCCGACCGTGCAGGCACTGATCCGGTGGGACCCGGTGGGCCACGCCGATACCGAACTCGACTCCCGCACGGAGGTCGGTCTGCCGCCCGCGGTGCATATCGCGGCCGTCGACGGCGCGTCCGCGGCGGTGCACGCGATGATCGAGACGACGGACCTGCCCGACGGCGCGCAGGTTCTGGGGCCCGTCGATCTGCCGTCCGGTGCCCGTCGACCGCCAGGCACGCCGGCGCAGAAACCGGTCGATCGGATGCTGATACGAGTGCCGCGCGGCGCCGGACTACCGCTCGCGGCGGCCCTGCGGCGCGCCGCAGGCGTGCTCAGCGCCAGGCGCGATCACGAGCCGGTTCGTGTGCAAATCGACCCGTTGCACATAGGGTAATGCGGGCGCCTTCGGGCACATCGGATTGGAGGTTGTTGTGCGGCGATTCTTTCTGATGCTGATTCCGTTGGCGCTCATCACCGTTGGGGTGCTGTGGCCGGTGGTGATCCAGCCCGGGTCGGACGCCTCTGACGTCTACGACCCGGTGGTCTTCAGCAAGTACGACGTCGACTTCATCGTCAGTGCGGGCGGTCGCCTGGACGCAGTGGAGACGATCACCGCGGAATTCCCCAGCGGGCGGCACGGACTCTTCAAGTACTGGGCGATCGACAACCAGAACGACCCCGGCGTGCGTCAGATACCGCGGGTCACCTCGATCCTGCTGGACGGCCGACCGGCGCCCTACCAGAAGCTCTGGGAGGGTGGCGAACGATTCCTGGTGGCGAAGATCGGCGACCCGGACGTCTACCTCAGTTCCGGGACGCACGTTTTCGAGATCCGCTATACCATCGACGGGGTCCTGGACCCCGGGACGACCGGTGCGAACAAGAAGTTTGCGACCTCGACCGGCGAGGCAGAACAGTCGCCTTCCGTCTTCTACTGGAACGTCATCGCGCAGGCGTGGAACAACGAGATCGAGCGTGCCGACATCACGGTCACGATGCCCGGGGAGGTCGGCCAGGCACAGTGTTCCGTGGGCTTCGGCGTGGGGCGGGCCTGCACCGATCTGACCGTCACCGGGAACAGGGTCGAGTTGTCGGCCACGAATCTGGCGCCCCGAACGCCGGTGACGCTGCGCGCGGGCGTCGATGTCGCGACCCCGCCCCGAACCGAACTGCCGTGGTCGGTCACCTGGGACCGCGTCCTGGGCCAGTCGGTGTCGGGTGTGCTGTGGATGCTCGCACTCACCGTGGCGGGTGCGCTCGGCGCAATCCTGTACTACCGCACCACCGTTGAACCCTCACCCGGGTTCCCGCTGCAATACGCGCCGCCGCAGGGTCTGGGGCCGGTGCAGGCCGAATACATCCGCACCGAGAGCGTGCCGAAGGACGGCCTGACCGCCACGCTTTTCTATCTCGCCGAACGCGATCTGATCGACATGCGGCAGGTAAGCGAGAAGCACTGGACCCTGCGCAGCAAGGTCACCGAGTGGGGCCCGTGGGCCGACGTCGACCCGGTGAGCGTGGCGGTCGCATCGGCACTCAACGTGATGGGCCCTGGCAGACAGTTCGAGGCCAAGAAGACTGTCAAGTCGGGCAAGAAGCTCAGCAAGGCCAAGACGGATATGGCGGCCGCCGTGCAGAAGTGGGCCTTCGACGACGGGCTGATGGTCAAGCGCAAGAAGGACGGGTGGGTGCGGACGGCCAACGCGGTCGCCTTCATTCTCATGCTGTTCGGCTTCTTCCGCTGGGGCTTTCCGGCCACCATGTGGGCGTTGCCCTTCGCGGCGTTCTTCCTGTTCTCCGCGGCGTCCTGGAAGGACGGCGTGGGGACGCGGCGCACCGAAGCCGGCCGCGAACTGTGGTCACGCGCAGGCGGGTTCCACCGGATGCTGACCACGGATTCGGCCGAGGCGCGGTTTGACTTCGGTGCCCGCAAAGACCTCTACTCGGCCTACGTCCCATTCGCGGTCGCTGCGGGCGCCGCCGCGCTGTGGGCGAAGAAATACGAGACGACGATGGGCACGGCTGCGCCACAACCCGATTGGTACCACTCCTCATCGTCGTCCACCGGCGCGGCCTATGTCGGCGGCTCCGGTGGACCGAACTTCGACAGCTTCGAGTCGGCGTTGTCGTCATCGATCGGCGCATACACCGCGTCGCAGTCGTCGTCCTCGAGCGGCGGCGGCAGTAGCAGCAGCTTCAGCAGCGGCGGCGGTGGTGGCGGCGGTGGTGGTGGAGGAGGCGGATCATGGTGAGATTGCTGCTTGTCATCGCGCTGGTGCTCGCGCTCGCGGCGCTGGTCGTATT
>CAZOIX010000813.1:0-2560 GCA_964579685.1 uncultured Mycobacterium sp. | reverse complement strand
CCAGTGCGTCGTGGTCGAGCGGGTGTGCGGGGGTGTGGCGGGGGTTGATGCGAACGACGGTGCGCCCTGGGTCCAGTGGGGTGTCGATCAGTGCTCGGCGCGCCAGCTCCCGGTCCTCTGCGGCCACTCCGTCCTCGAGATCCAGAATGACGACATCGGCTGCGGCAGCGGCCTTCTCGAATCGCTCGGGTCGATCGGCCGGACAGAACAGCCATCCGGGGCCGATGTTCGGCAACACCATCAGGAGTTCCCGTCGGGCCGCTTGCGCACCATGGTCTTGCGGGATGCGGTCGCCACGATGTCACCGTTCTGATTGCGGCCGACATGCGAGAAGGTGACGATGCCCTCCCCCGGCCTGCTCTTCGATTCCCGCTTCTCGGTGACCTCGGTCTCGGCATACAGCGTGTCACCGTGGAAAAGCGGCTTCGGGAAAGCGACTTCACCGAAACCGAGATTGCCGACGATGGTGCCCTGCGTCAGCTGGGCCACCGAGAGACCGACCAGAGTCGACAGCGTGAACATCGAATTCACCAACCGCGCATGGAACGGCGGCAACGCATCGGAGAACGCGGCATCGAGGTGCAAGGCCTGGGTGTTCATGGTCAGGGTGGTGAACAAGACGTTGTCGGCCTCGGTGATCGTGCGACCGGGCCGGTGCTGATACAGCACGCCCGTCTCGAACTCCTCGAACCACAGCCCGCGCTGGACTATTGCCTTTTTCCCACTCACAAGCCGGCCTCCCGAGCGATCAGCATCAGCTGCACTTCCGTTGTCCCCTCGCCGATTTCGAGGATCTTACTGTCGCGGTAGTGACGCGCGACCGCGTACTCGTTCATGAATCCGTAGCCGCCGAACACCTGCGTCGCATCGCGCGAGTTGTCCATAGCCGCCTCACTGGCCACCAGTTTGGCGATCGCCGCGGCCTTCTTGAAGGGCTTGCCCGCCAACATCAGAGCCGCCGCGTCGTAGTAGGCGGTCCGCGCGGCGTGTGCGCGCGCCTCCATGCGGGCGATCTTGAACGCGATCGCCTGGTAGCCGCCGATCTTCTGACCGAACGCTTCCCTCTCCTTGGCGTACTTCACACATTAGACAACGCACCCCTGCTCGGCGCCGACGGACAAGGCGGCGATCGCGATGCGCCCCTCATCGAGGATGCGCAGGAAGTTGGCATAGCCGCGACCGCGGTCACCCAGCAGATTTTCGTGTGGCACACGGACATCGTCGAAGCTCAGCGGGTGGGTGTCCGACGCATTCCAGCCGACCTTGTTGTAGGCCGGCTCCGCGGTGAATCCCGTCGTGGGAACGGGCACCAGGATCGACGAGATCTCCTTTTTGCCGTCGGTCTCGCCGGTGACGGCGGTGACGGTGACCAGCTTGGTGATGTCCGTGCCCGAGTTGGTGATGAACTGCTTGGAGCCATTGATCACCCAGTGCCCGTCGTCGAGCCGGGCCGTGGTCCTGGTGGCCCCCGCGTCGGTGCCACCACCCGCCTCGGTGAGGCCGAACGCGCCGAGGGCCTTACCGCTGGCCAGCAGTGGCAGCCACTCCTGCTTCTGGTCCTCGTTGCCGAACCGGTAGACGGGCATGGCGCCGAGCGAGACCCCGGCTTCGAGGGTGATCGCCACACTCTGATCGACCTTGCCGAGTTCCTCCAGCGCCAGGCACAGCGCGAAGTAGTCGCCGCCCATGCCGCCGTATTCCTCGGGGAACGGCAGGCCGAACAGTCCCATGTCGGCCATGCCCGCCACGACCTCGTACGGAAAGGAATGCTCCTCATCGTGTTTGGCGGCGACCGGGGCCACCACGCTCTGCGCGAAGTCACGCACCGTCTTGGCCAGCTGCTCATAGTGATCGGGCAGCATGCCCGTCGCCATAAAGTCAGTCATGATTCTTCCTTCTGCGTTGTGGTGACCCTCGCCAACGGCTGGCCCACCTTGACCTGGTCGCCCACGGCGACAAGTAGCTCCACCACACCATCGACCGGCGCGGTCATGGCATGTTCCATCTTCATGGCCTCCACGGTCACGACAACCGCACCCGCTTCGACGTGGTCGCCGTCCGAAACGCCGACCGCGACAACCGAACCCGGCATCGGACTGGCCAGCTCGGCGTCACCGCCCATTTCATCGTCTGGCCGGACCGGCGCCTCCCGCACCTCCTCGAGCATGGCGGTGAGCCCGGCGCCGGACAACCAGATCTGCCCGTCGGTCGCCGCCACCATGTACTCGGTACGCAGCCCATCGAGCGTGACCGTCAGGACGTCACCGGCCAAAGACGCTGACAGCGAATGGGTGTCGCCGTCCTCGACGACGGCAGTCGCACCATCCGGACTGCCTGTGAGAAAGACGTGGTCAGTGCGGTGCCCGGCATGCAACCGAAGTGTCGTCGGCGCCGGCAGGCCGATCCGCCATCCCGACGGTACCGCCCAGAGATCGCCGACGGGGTCGGGCCAGCTTCGCAGCCACGTGTACGCCGCCGCGGCGATCAGCTCTCGGTCACCGGGCTCCGAGGGCGTGAAGTCGGGCATGCGGCGGTCGAGTAGTCCGGTGTCCAGGTCACC
>CAZOIX010000812.1:0-2563 GCA_964579685.1 uncultured Mycobacterium sp. | reverse complement strand
GTCGTTGATCAACCACATCTGGTAGACGGTGCCGGACGCCGGGGGCGTGACGTTGTTCATGACGAGCACACCCGCGTTCTTCTCGCGGGAGAACACCACCGTCGCGGTGCCGCCACCGGGGATCTCGCCGGACACGGTACGCACGTCGGGCGCGGCGAAAATCTGCTCCGCGGTCGACACCGGCGGCGGGGGCCGCAATGCCAGCCCGACGCCGAGCGCGCCGAGCCCGACCACCAGCACAGCTGCGGCCGCCAGCGCGACCCTCTGCCAGCGCTTGGTGCGCGGCGTCAACGGGATGACCGGCGCCCGGCCGATTTCGGCGAGGACCCGGTCACGCAGCTCATAGGGAGGCTCGACGGCGGTGGCTGCCGAGATCACCGCCATGGTCTCGCGTACCGCTCTGACCTCGTCGGCGAATGACTGTGCGACGTCGGGCGGGGCGGCCGCGATGCGGCGTTCGACCTCGGCGCGTTCGGCCTCGGGCATCGCGTGCAGCGCATAGGGCGTCGCGAGGGCGGTCAGGTCGTCTATCGGTTGAGTCATGAGAGCCCCAAACAGCGGCGTAGGCCGCGGATGGCGTCGCGCATCCGCGATTTGATCGTCGCGAGGTTGGCCGACAGCCGCTCGGACACCTGCACGTAGGTCAGGCCGTCGTAGTACGCAAGCTGGATGGCCTCGCGCTGGGTGTCGGTGAGCGATCCCAGGCAGTCCGTGACCTGTCGCCGCTCATCGTTGTCGATCACCGAATCGGCGACGTGGTCAGAGGGCGGCTCGACATGGGCGGCGCCGTAGCGGGCCTCACGTTGGCCGGCAGCCTGCTCGGAGCGCACGCGGTCCACCGCCCGGCGATGTGCGATGGTCATGAGCCATGACAACGGGGTTCCGGCATCGGGGTTGTAGGCGTCGGCGGTGCGCCATACCTGCAGGTAGATGTCCTGGGTGGTTTCCTCGCTGTAGCCGGGATCCCGCAGCACACGGGTGACCAGGCCGAATACCCGCGCCCGCGTCTGGTCGTAGAAGGCCGCGAATGCCTCGACGTCCTGTCGAGCCACCCGGCGCAGCAGCTCGTCGAGGTCCGTGGTCACAGGCCGTAGCCTATCGGCCGCTACAAGTAGCGTCATGGTATTCGCGATCTGGGCGGTAGCGGTATGAAAAACGAAGTACGGGAACGGTATTCAGCGAATCCAGGTCGGTCCGCCATGTATTTCTCGGTGAGCCGGGCCCCTGTCGCGTACACGAGGAAGTACGCCATCAGGACCGGGGACAACACCGTCGTCAGCGAAACCCAGCCCGCGATGCTCACCAGCCACAGTCCCCACCACACGCACGCGTCGCCGAAGTAATTGGGGTGCCGGGTCCACGCCCACAATCCGCGGTCCATGATCACGCCCTTGTTGGCACGGTCGGCCTTGAACCGGCGCAACTGGTGATCCCCGACCGCCTCGAAGACCAGCCCGAGTGCCCACACGGCCACGCCGAGGATCAGCACGGGGCGTAGGACGGCGGGTGTCGGGCCCAGAACGGCCGATACTTGCAGCGGCAGCGAGATGAACCACGTCGCGGCCGCCTGGATTGCGAACACCTTGCGTATGACATGACCTGCCGAGAAGTCGCCATGTAGCAGGTCCCGATAACGGGGATCTTCCCCCTTGCCCGCCGACTTGGTGATCATGTGCCATGTCAGCCGCAGTCCCCACACCGCCACGAGGGCGAGCAGCAGAACTCGGCGGAACGGGTCGCCCGTGCCGACCGCGGCGGTGACGGCCGCTACGGCGACGAAGCCCACCCCCCAGGCGGCGTCGACGACGTTGTAGCGACCGATCCGGCGACCGATCAGAAATGTGGTGGTGTGAACCACCACCAGAACGGCCAACGAGGCCGCGGAGACGACTATGAAGTCCATCGCCGACGTCCAGACGGCGCGAACGTCCACTGATAGACGTCGAGATAACCGGACCGGAAACCCGCCTCGGAGTAGGCCAGGTACAACTCCCACATCCGGTGGAACACGTCGTCGAAACCCAACTCCACCAACGTATCCCGGTGCTGGACAAACCGCTCACGCCATATCCGTAGCGTTTCGGCGTAATGCTGTCGCAGCGACAGCATGTCCACCGTGCGGAGCCGGGTACTGGACTCGGTGATCCCGATGATCGCCTCGGTCGACGGCAGTAGGCCGCCGGGGAAGATGTACTTCTGGATCCACGTATGGGTGTTACGACTGGCCATCATCCGGTCGTGTGGCATGGTGATGGCCTGAATCGCCACCCGGCCGCCCGGCGTGACGAGCCGATCCAGAGTCTGAAAGTACGTGGGCCAGAACTGGTATCCCACCGCCTCGACCATCTCCACCGAGACCACGGCGTCGTAACAGCCCTCGATGTCGCGGTAGTCACAGAGATCGATCTCGACGCGGTCGGACAGACCCGCCTCGGATACCCGCTGCCGGGCGAGACGCTGCTGCTCTGCCGACAACGTGACCGATAGCACGTGTGCCCCCCGCATCGCGGCGCGGATGCAGAGTTCGCCCCAGCCGGTACCGATCTCGAGCACCCTGCTGCCG
>CAZOIX010000811.1:0-2563 GCA_964579685.1 uncultured Mycobacterium sp. | reverse complement strand
GTACGCGTGGTGCCCACCACGCGTACCTCGGTGCCGGCCGGCACGGTCACCTGTGAACTGCCGGAGCCGGCACCGGATGGCGTGGTGACAGCGTCTGTTTCGGATCCGGGGGCGCCGAAGATCACCGTCGTCGTGCCGCAGGGTTGGTCGACCGCACCCGGAGACGGAGACGTGGGCGCCAGACTGACCGGCCCGGATGGGGTCTCGGCAGAAGTCACGATCGCCAGGACGACGCTGGATCCGGCGGCGGCGTTCAAGCAGTACTCCGACGAGGCGATGGCGGGTTCGTCGGTCAGCAGCGTCAGCGTCCTGCCCGCCGACCTGTGCGGCTACAGCGGTCAGAAGTTGCTCGGCACCTGGGCTGATTCGCCGGAGCAGGCGGTCGAGTTCGGTGACCGCGTCGCTCATATCTGGACGAATTCCGGCGACTACCTGGTCGCAGTGCACATGCAGGGGCCCGCGAGCGCCGGCTTCGACCCGTTCACCTCGCCGATGATGGACGACTTCTCCATCGAAATACCCTGAAGGCATGCTCACCGAGCTCGTCGAGCTGCCGGGCGGATCATTTCGAATGGGCTCGACGCAGTTCTATCCGGAAGAGGCGCCCGCGCACAGTGTGACCGTGGCCGCGATCGCCGTCGAACGCCACCCCGTGACCAATGCGCAGTTCGCCGAATTCGTCGACGCCACCGGCTACCTCACGGTCGCCGAGCAGCCCATGGACCCGGCGCTGTATCCCGGTGCGTCACCGCAGGACCTGGTGCCCGGCGCACTGGTCTTCCGGCCGACGAATGGTCCGGTCGACCTGCGGGACTGGCGGCAGTGGTGGACGTGGGAGCCAGGGGCGAGTTGGCGCCGTCCCTTCGGCGTGGACAGCGGCAGCTGGAACCTCGATGACAGGCTCGACCATCCAGTGGTGCAGGTTGCGTATCCGGACGCGGCGGCCTATGCGCGGTGGGCAGGTCGCCGGCTGCCGACGGAAGCCGAATGGGAGTACTCCGCCCGCGCAGGTAGCGCCACCACCTATCCGTGGGGAGAGGACGCGACCCCAGGCGGCCGGCTGATGGCGAACACGTGGCAAGGCCGGTTCCCCTATCTCAACGAGGGCGCCCTCGGCTGGGTCGGCACGTCGCCTGTCGGCACCTTTGACGCCAACGCGTTCGGTCTGGTCGACATGATCGGCAACGTCTGGGAGTGGACGACCACGAAATTCTCGGGGCATCACCGGCTGGACCGCGATGAGGGCTGCTGCACCCCGGGCCCGACGGCCGATCCCGCGGTGAACCAGACGCTGAAGGGCGGATCGCATTTGTGCGCGCCCGAGTACTGCCACCGGTACCGTGCCGCGGCACGCTCGCCGCAGTCACAGGACAGCGCGACCACCCACATCGGGTTCCGTTGCGTGGCCGACCTATGACAAGGCGGTCACAATGTCAGCCTGAGAGCGATACCGTGGATATATAGCGGCGGTCTCAACGCGACATTGCGTTTGTGACCGGCAGCGATTTGGTTCCTCGCAGGTCGTCACCTAGAATCAACGGGTTGCCTACGGCAGACCTCGGATCTCTATTGATGTAGCTCTTCGCGCAAGCGCTCATCGGACGAAATCCCTGCGTGCCCTCCGGTGACAGCAAGACCGCGCACGTCAGGTCGGTATCTGCCGTGCACACATTAACCAGGTCGAGGAGTTTTCAGTGATTCAGCAGGAATCGCGGCTGAAGGTCGCCGACAACACGGGTGCCAAGGAGATCTTGTGCATCCGCGTGCTCGGTGGCTCGGGCCGGCGGTATGCCGGCATCGGCGACATCATCGTGGCGACCGTCAAGGACGCCATTCCTGGCGGCAACGTCAAGCGTGGCGAGGTCGTCAAGGCCGTCATCGTGCGCACGGTCAAGGAGCGCCGCCGCGCTGACGGCAGTTACATCAAGTTCGACGAGAACGCCGCGGTCATCATCAAGCCCGACAACGACCCGCGCGGTACCCGCATCTTCGGCCCCGTCGGCCGTGAACTGCGTGAGAAGCGCTTCATGAAGATCGTTTCGCTTGCCCCGGAGGTGTTGTAGATGAAGGTCCACAAGGGCGACACCGTGCTGGTCGTCTCCGGCAAGGACAAGGGCGCCAAGGGCAAGGTGCTGCAGGCGTATCCGGACCGCGACAAGATCCTGGTCGAGGGCGTCAACCGGATCAAGAAGCACACCGCGATCTCGCGCAACGAGCGTGGTGCGCAGTCCGGCGGCATCGTCACGCAGGAGGCCGCCATCCACGTGTCGAACGTGATGGTCGTCGACTCCGACGGCAAGCCCACCCGAATCGGCTACCGCAGAGACGAAGAGACCGGCAAGAAGGTCCGCATCGCCAAGACCAACGGCAAGGACATCTGAGATGACCTCCACTGAAGAGAAGACACTGCCCCGCCTCAAGCAGCGGTACCGCGAGGAGATCAAGGACTCGCTGCTGAAGGAATTCGGCTACGGCAACGTCATGCAGATCCCCGGCGTGGTCAAGGTCGTCGTCAACATGGGTGTCGGCGACGCCGCCCGCGACGCCAAGCTGATCAACGGTG
>CAZOIX010000810.1:0-2583 GCA_964579685.1 uncultured Mycobacterium sp. | reverse complement strand
GGCACGCCATCGACGCGCTCGAGCAGATGGGCATCTCGGTGGAGTTCAGCCATCAAGAGGGCGCCCCGGGCCAGCAGGAGATCGATTTAAGATACGCTGACGCCCTTTCCATGGCAGACAACGTCATGACCTTCCGCTACGTCGTCAAAGAGGTCGCCCTGGGTGACGGGGTGCGGGCGTCGTTCATGCCCAAACCGTTCTCGCAACATCCCGGCTCGGCGATGCACACCCACATGAGCTTGTTCGAGGGCGAGAGCAACGCGTTCCACAGCCCGGATGACGTCTTGCAGCTCTCCGATGTCGCCAAGTCGTTCATCGCGGGCATCCTGGAGCACGCCAACGAGATCAGTGCCGTCACCAACCAGTGGGTGAACTCCTACAAGCGGCTGGTGCACGGCGGCGAGGCGCCGACCGCCGCGTCGTGGGGCGCGGCCAACCGGTCGGCGCTGGTCCGGGTGCCGATGTACACACCGCGCAAAGCCTCGTCTCGACGTATCGAGGTGCGCAGCCCCGACTCGGCGTGCAACCCGTATCTGACCTTCGCTGTCCTGCTGGCCGCGGGCCTGCGCGGCATCGAGAAGAACTACGTGCTCGGTCCGCAGGCAGAGGACAACGTGTGGACGCTCACCCCCGAGGAACGCCGTGCCATGGGCTACAAGGAGCTGCCCGGCAGCCTCGGAGTCGCGCTGACCGACATGGAGAACTCGGAGCTCGTCGCGGAAGCGTTGGGGGAGCATGTCTTCGACTACTTCCTGCGCAACAAGCGAGCAGAGTGGGAGAACTACCGCAGCCACGTCACCCCGTTCGAGCTCGAGGCTTATCTGTCTCTCTGACCGGCGTCGCGCATCAGTGCGCTAACGTCGAGCCGTGGCCAAACCCGCGACGCAGCGTCCGAAGCTGCCAAGCGTAGGACGGCTCGGTCTCGTCGAACCCTCTGCGCCTGCCGATCTCAATCGGCTTGGCTGGAACACCGACGCCCACGTCGAGCTGTTGTGGTCGCTGTCGCGCGCCCCCGACGCCGACACCGCGCTGGCGGCGATCGTGCGCCTGGTCGACGCGCTGGGTGAGGGCTGGGACGATCTCAATCGGGAACTGGTCACCGACCGCGGCCTGCGGGGCCGGCTGTTCGGCGTGCTCGGCTCGTCGCTGGCGCTCGGTGACCACCTGGTCGCACACCCGGACAGTTGGCGGCTGTTGGCCGGAAAGGTGAAGCTGCCTGCGGCCGATGATCTGCGCGCGCAGTTTCTCGAGATCGCCGAAAAGTCAACGGGCGCAACGGATGCATTGCAACCGCTACGCCGCTTCTACCGTGACCGACTGATGGTGCTGGCGGGCCTGGACCTGGCGTCGACGGTGGAGAACGAACCCGTCGTGCCGTTCACGACGGTCGGCGAGCACCTGTCCGATCTCGCCGATGCCGCGCTCGGCGCCGCGCTGACGGTGGCGCACAAGTAGGTGGGCACCGACGAGGTTGCGCGGCTGGCTGTCATCGCGATGGGCAAGTGTGGCGCACGTGAACTCAACTACGTCAGCGACGTGGACGTGATCTTCGTGGCCGAGGGGTCGGTGGCCGGCCTCGCGACCGCGACCCGGGTGGCCGGAGAGATGATGCGCTTCGCCGCCGATGCGTTCTTCGAAGTGGATGCGGCGCTGCGTCCTGAAGGCAAGCAGGGCCAGTTGGTGCGCACCTTGGACTCCCACGTGACCTATTACCAGCGCTGGGCAAAGACGTGGGAGTTCCAGGCGCTGATGAAGGCGCGGCCCTCGGTCGGCGACGCCGAACTCGGCAAGCAGTACATCGATGCGCTGATGCCGATGGTGTGGACGGCATGCGAACGCGAGGACTTCGTCCCCGAGGTGCAGGCGATGCGCCGCCGCGTCGTCGACAACGTGCCGGCAACGATGCGCCGCCGCGAGATCAAACTCGGCACCGGTGGGCTGCGCGATGTCGAGTTCGCCGTCCAGCTACTGCAACTGGTGCACGGCCGCAACGACGAATCGCTGCACGTCGCGTCGACGGTCGACGCGTTGGCCGCCCTCGGGTCGGGCGGCTACGTCGGCCGCGACGACACCGCGAACCTGACGGCGTCCTATGAGTTCCTGCGCCTACTCGAGCACCGGCTGCAGCTGCAGCGGCTCAAGCGCACCCACACGCTGCCGGACGAGGACGACGACGAGGCGCTGAGATGGTTGGCGCGTGCCGCGCACGTGCGACCCGACGGCACCCACGACGCGCTCGGTGTGCTGCGCGAGGAGCTCAAACGGCAGAGTATGCGGGTGTCGCGGCTGCACGCCAAGCTCTTCTATCAGCCGCTGCTGGAATCGGTTGGCGCGTTCGGGATTCCGGAGGGTATGACCGCCGAGGCCGCCGAACGTCAGCTGGCCGCGCTCGGCTACGAAGGCCCGCAGAGCGCGCTGACCCACCTGCGGGCGTTGACCGGCGAGAGCGGCCGCCGCGGGCAGGTGCAGCGGGTGCTGCTGCCGACGCTGCTGGACTGGCTCTCGGACACGCCGGACCCCGACGCCGGGCTGCTGTCCTACCGGCGGATCAGCGAGGCGCTGGCCGATGCGCGGTGGTACCTG
>CAZOIX010000809.1:0-2590 GCA_964579685.1 uncultured Mycobacterium sp. | reverse complement strand
GCTTGGCCTCGTGCTCATTGGCGTGGTGCTGGCAGAACAGCAGTTCGGCACCCGAAGGAAGCGTCGCCCGTACGCGAGCCGCGGCCCCGCAGCGATCGCAGCGGTCAGCCTTGGTCAATTCCGGGCTAATGAGCGTTGCGGTCATGGCACCTCCATCGATTGCTCGCGTATCTCTACTGTCTCAGACGCTTTGGGTTTCGGCCTTGTTCCCTAGGGGTTTACCGGTGTGTCGTGTCTCACCGTTACACCGAGTTGCCGACGCGGAAGGGTGGCGGTATGCGACCGTTGCGGGCTGTGCTGGTCCACATCTGCGCTGCCGAAGACTGGCGAGCGGCGCAGGCGAACGGCGAGCTTCGGCCCGAATCCTTGGCCTTGAGCGGATTCGTGCATCTGTCGACGCCTGAGCAGGTACATCTGCCGGCGAACCGGCTCTACGCCGGCCGCACAGATCTTGTGCTGCTGGGTATCGATCCTGCACTGCTGCCCTTCCCGGTCCGCTGGGAACCGGGTGTCCCCACTGATCCCGCTGGGGAGGTGTTCCCACATTTGTACGGACCACTACCTGTCACTTCTGTGATTAGCGTCACCCCTTATCTGCCCGACGCGGACGGCCGGTTCGGGGCGGTCCCTTCTTAGGGCTTCGCGGCGACGTAGGCGTCGACCTCGATCTCGACCATCAGCTCCGGCGCGATCAGCGCCGCCACCTCGACCATGGTCGCCACCGGCCGGATGTCCCCGAAAACCTCGGCATGCACCTTGCCGACCTCATCCCACCGCGATATGTCTGTCACGAACATGCGGGTGCGGACGACGTCGGATATGGATGCGCCGACTTCGTGCAGGGCAGTACCGATGCGCTGCAACGCATCCCGCGCCTGAGAAGCGAAATCCTCGCCGGCTCCCGTCGTTCCCGCTACGGCGACGTAGGGCCCGATCCGTACGGCGCGCGAATATCCGACTGTCGTCTCGAATTCCGAGCCCGAGGACACGTTGTGTCGCATCATCAGTACAACCTATTCGTGGCATTCGCCGACGCAACGGGTTTACAGTCCGGCCATTGACTGACAACCTAAACTGACCCACCGTGGGAATTCTGTTTGGCTTCGCGCCGTGGATCGTCTACTGGGTCCTGGTCGGCAACGTTCCTTTCGACACGGCCGTTCTGGTGGCATTGGCGGTCGCGGTGGGATCGTTGGTGATCGGCCGGATGAAAGGTGCCGCAGGCCGCACCCTTGAAATCGGAGCTGTCGCAACATTTTCGATCCTTGCGGTGTTGACGTTCACGCTGAGTCAGTCGTTCATGGAGCAGTGGCTGCAGCCGCTGAGCAGCGCGGGAATCTTCCTGGTGGCGCTGGGTGGTGTGCTGGTCGGGAAACCGTTCGTGCGGGAGTTCGCCGAGGTAGGCCAGCCGAAAGAAGTGATCGAGACAGATCTTTTCAAGAAGATCACCAACGTGTTGACCTGGATCTGGGTGGCCGCGTTCGCCGGAATGACGGTGTCGTCGGCGATACCGCCCATCGTCTACGGCGATGCGACGATCCTGGACACCAAGACGCCGCTGTCGTTCGTCTGCTACTGGGTCATTCCCTTCTCGCTGCTGGGCCTCGCGGCGCTGGCGTCGCGGATCCTGCCCGAGCGGATGGCGCCACCCGAGGAGGAGATCGTGCGCAGCACCACCTTCGTGGCGTTTGCCGAGGCCGAGATCGACCAACTCATGTATTTGGCCACCGAACACGCCAGCCGTGAGGTCGGCGCGGGCAAGGAGGCCTTCGACATCAGGATCGGCAGCAAGGGCGTTCCGCTTGTCGGCGATGAAACCCGCGAATCCTGGCCCTCGACGTACAAGGTGCGTGAGAAGAAACAGAAGGGCTAGGCGGGCACCGCTTCCACGATCGACATCATCGGCGTCGCGGTGTCGACGACGCGGGCGAGCCGGAACCCGGATCGTGCCAACAGATTGGCGAACTGCGCGCGGGTGCGTTCCCGGCCGCCGGCCGTGACCAGCATTTCCATGTCGAGCAGCGCCCCAAAATGCGCGGTCGCACGCTCCGGCAGCACGACTTCGAGCAGCAGCAGCCTGCCGTTCGACGTGATCGCGGTGCGCACGTTGCGCAGGATCTTCTCGGCCATATCGTCGTCCCAGTCGTGGATGATCGACTTCAAGACGTAGGCATCGGCCCCGTCGGGCACCGACTCCATGAACGAACCGCCCTCGATCGCGCAGCGTCCGGATACACCGGCGGCATCGAGCACGGGTTGCGCGCCCGCGACCACCGATGGGAGGTCGAAGAGCACACCGCGGGCCGTCGGCGTCGCCGCCAGGATGGCGCTGAGCAGCCGGCCGTGGCCCCCTCCCACGTCGGCGATGAGCTTGAAGCCGGAGAAGTCGTACGCAGGCACCACCAGGTCGTTGGCGATTGCCGACACCGTCGTCATGGCATCGTTGAACAACGCGGCCTGCTCGGGCGCATCATCGAGATGGTCGAAAAACGGCTTCGCATAAAGCTTGTCAGGAGCCGGCTGCCCCGTCTGAATGGAGTGGAGCAGTTCGCCCCACTCGGCCCAATGCTCGGGGGATCCGATGAACAAG
>CAZOIX010000808.1:0-2591 GCA_964579685.1 uncultured Mycobacterium sp. | reverse complement strand
CTCTTGGGTCGTCGCCGGGGATCAATTCTTTACCGCCGAAACACCCTTCGAGAAATGGAGATAACAGCATGACCACTCAGGATGACCGCGGGAAGCTGGCCGCCTGATGTCGGGTGGTTGGGGTGATTGTGGGTGGGCGGATTGGTTGGGGGACCGACCAACACACCAAGACACACAGCAAGGGGAAAACGATGAGTAGTCCTGGCCTGAAACAGGATCGCGACCGAATGTTCATGATCGGCGCAAACTGGGAAGCAAGAAACGGCAGCCGAATCGTTGTGATCAACAGAGAGATCGACAGCTTTCGGGGCCGAGCGTTTGTCATTCGTAATGTCGCCACGGGTCGCTCAAACCGGATCGAGCTTCCCGGCCTGACGCGCAAGTTCCGGTTCCTTGGCTACGACCCAGCTTATCTGCCAGCGAGGACAAGATGATCGCGGCACGTGTTTTGGGAGCTGTTGGCAGCGCACTGGATTGGTCGTTGATTCACTTGCTGGGTGCTGTGTCGGATCGTGTGGAGGGTCGTCGGGCGGATTGTTATCGGCGGGCTGATGCGTTGCGGTCAGGGTTGGTGGATGTTGAGGCCGACGTAGACCACCTCGAACCCGGACAGCTCGACAAGCCGCCGGCCGTCGAGTTCGTGTCTGTCTCCGATCTGTACGTGAACTGTTCCTATCCAATTCGGCCGAATGCTGTTGCTCTGTCTGACTGCTGCCAGGGATCTGCGATGTCTGCTGTCGAGTCTGAGGGTGGCGATTGGTTGTGGCGGTGTCGCCTTCACCTGGGTCTTGTGCGTGAGGGTGTGGAGGGGCGGGTGCGGTTCGCTGTTACCAAGCCCGGTGAGTCGGCGTCGGCGGCGGTGGTTACTCCCGCCGCCGACAACACCACAGACTGCGGATGCGGCAGCGCGGAATGACCCAACAAGGTGCCAATCGAGACGGACACAGTCGATTTCACCAACTCCATCGTCGCCGTCTGGGACTACCACCCACCAGAGTTCGGAGACGGCCTTTCGTACAGGTGCGGTGGTTGCTCTTGGACCGGTCCTGATCGCCGCGCACACACCCTGCACCGACTCTCATTGGTGGCCGACATGAAAAACGCCACCAACAGAATCCAACAAAAACTAGGCGGCGCCTCATGAGCGGCGAAGTAGGAATCATCTGCGAAACCAGCGGGCCGTGGGCGCACGACTTAGACAACACGTGCTCGAGCGGTGGACACATCGCCCAGATCGTCGTCTACCCGGTCGGCTGGATCGCGGCTTGGCGGCAACGTCGCATGGGACGAATGAAGTCTGAGTGGCGGTACTTCAAGTCTCAGGTGCGCAAAGGAAACTGGCGCGCAGTGCACAATACGTTCAATGGCTACTTAGCTGAGGTCCAGTACTCATCTATGCATCACACCCGGGCCGGCCATGGCTGGACCAAGCGGCGCGCCCTCGCTGACTTAGGGCGACATCTTGGGGAATTGAACTCCGATGCACTGGATTGACGGCAGCCGATGCAAGCAGATTAACGCTGCGCTCAGTGAGGCGCGGGATGCGTTTAACGCCGCGTACTACGAGAGCGAATCGAATCTGGACCTTTACCTGAACACCGAGAAGGTGTCTCGGGCGTTGAACAAGGTTCGGCGCGAGGTCAAAAGGAATCAGGCGGCTGTGAACGTGAGGGCGGTCCCGGAGTTGTGACCTCCGGGACCGCTGGTGACAACCGAGAAAACCCCTAATGGAAGGAAAACCCGATGTCGAAACAACATGTTACCCGTAGGAGGCAGCCGTGATTATCCGTGCTGTGCCTGAGTATTGGCGGGCGAAGTGGTCGAGCTTGAAGCGTATCGCTTCGTTGCCGTTGTTGCCTGAGATGGACGGGGATATTGCCCTGTTGGCTCAGTTGGCGGGGGAGGTGTGGGATCGGGCCGCCGTGACGGATGTGGATGGTGTCGTGTCTCTGCTCAACAGTCTGGTCGAGGTGCGTGACGACTACGACCTCCACGCCACCCAACTGCTGTTCGTCCCCAAGTTCCGTGAGGACTTCCACGCATGGTGGGAGGCAGCCTGATGAGCATGACTGTGGACGTGAGCGTCAACGGCCAGCCGATCCGGAGACTGTTGATCGAGAACCTCACCGAAAAACCCACCGGACTCAATACATACCGCTGGACGTACGCGGACATGACGCCAGAAAGCAAGGGCATCTTGTCGGCGCAGCAGGGGCGCACCGAGCACGTCATGGAAGACGGGTCAATGGTCATGATTTCCAAAGTCGCGCAGGCTGCCTCTGAAACGGAGGTCTCCGCATGAATAGTGAAGCCTTGGTGGATCTGACCACTAACGCCATCGGGTACGGGGTCATGATGGCCCTGGAGAACCGCGAAGAACTCCTCCGCAAGGTCCAGGCCGCCGGCCCGGAAATGACCATGTGGGACGTGCTCAAGCCAGACGCTAAGGGATTTCTTCGGACTCGCGCTGATCTGGTTGAAGACCTGGAGCGTGCCTCGTGAGGCCGGGTGTGGTGCGTCGTCGTTCGTATTGGGCTGCGGGCGTGACTGTGTGGGCTGGCTGTCTCTTATACACATCTCCGAAGACCCGC
>CAZOIX010000807.1:0-2592 GCA_964579685.1 uncultured Mycobacterium sp. | reverse complement strand
TCGGCATCCCACATCCGGTGCCCGCTCGTGAAGCCAACGATCTCGGCCACGCTGCGTGTCTCGGTCGTCATGCGTTCATCTCCCGTCGTGGTGGGGCTGGTCATGCTGCCCTCCAGTCCCGCTTCGTCGGCCATGAGTGCCCACAGTCATGCGTGAGATGCGGCTGCTGGTGTCTCCCGGTAGGCGATCCAGCGTCCACCCACTCGACCAACATCTGCCCTCCCTCAACGCCACCCACCACGCCGGTCGCGGCGACCTTGTAGGTGTAGCTCAACAGGAACTCCCCGTCAGTGTCTCCGCATCCCGGGCAGCGAATACTGTCGCTCATGCGACGCGCTTCCAGATGTGGCGATGGATTACCTGACTGATGGTCGTCTGCGACACTCCGAACTCCCGAGCGAGAACCATCTGTGGTTCGTCGGCGCGCGCCCGGATCTCTCGGACCTTGTCGTCGTCCAGCTTGGCGCACTTGATGTCGGTCCCGTATCCCTTCAGCCCACGGTCGTACGCCTCCAGCGCGTTGCGGCTTTGTCGGCCAAGCGTCAAGTGGTCGGGGTTGCAGCATGGCGGGTTATCGCACTGGTGCATCAGCACCATGTTGCGTTGGGCGGGAAGCTCGCGCCCGTTATCCAGCATCCAGGCGATCCGGTGAGCGCGCTCCATCTTGCCGTTCCATCGCATCCGGCCGTATCCGAGGTGCCGCTTGTCCCCGGCGTAGTCGCGAGTGAAGGGGTACTCCCAACACGTCGACCGGTCCGCAGTCTTGATCTGCTGCATCAGCCACACGAGCCCCTTGCGTCGAGGGTCGAGTGGGGCATGTCCATCCGGTAGCACGCTTCCATCCTAAAGACTGGCGCGAATTGGCGCAAGCCCCAATCTTGTGACCGGACAAACGAAACCCCCTGGCCGTCTGACCAGGGGGTTTACGGTGGGCGATGAGGGACTTGAACCCCCGACCCCTGCCGTGTGAAGGCAGGGAAGTATCGTTACGTGTGTCCTGATCAGGTGTTTCGCGTTGCGACTGTCGTGAGGATCGACACGATCGACACGTCTGTATACGCGCGATTGGCGTGACATGCGCGCAGGATTTGAAATGGGATTCGTTCTCAGGCGACGTCTCGGTACACCCGCCGCTGTCGAATGTGGCAGATCGTCGTTTGCGACACTCCGAACTCCTCGGCCAGTTCCCTCTGGGGCCAATCGTCGCTTCGTGAGCGAATGTCGCGCACCTGCTCGACGGACAACTTGGCCGCCGGCGCCCCGGTGCCCCGAAGCGGAACCTTGAGACCACGATCGATCGCGTCACGCACGTTCTGCTTCTGCCTGCCGAGCACCAGGTGGTCCGGGTTGCAGCACCGCATGTTGTCGCATGTGTGCATGACGACCATGTCGCGCTGGTTTGGGAGCTCGCATCCATGCTCAAGCCTCCACGCGACGCGGTGGGCACGGTCGTCCTTGCCGTTCCACCTGAGGCGCCCATACTGGTCGTCACCGAACGGGTAGCGCCAGCACGTCGAGCGATCGGCGTGCTTGACCTGGTCAATGAGCCAAAGCAGACCTTTGCGCGCTCGGTGAATGGGGGGATGTGCATCCAACAGCATCACTCCATCCTACCCCAATCAAATGAGATCCAGTCTCAGCGGGGTTGACAGGCGTGCGACGATGGACACATCCCCGCTTGTGGTGAGCGGGACCGACTAGCGATAGGAGCAACCGACATGACCAGAGACTTCGACCTTTCCGACATCCTGTCCGTCACGGATGGGCGGCTCGTCAGCGACCGTCACATCGAGGGCGTGTACGACATCCTCAACTACATGACCGGCGACAACCTGTTCACCCACCAGTTGCCGCGAGCCTCGCGGGCGTGCGAGCCGGTGTTGCTGGTCCAGCACCCGCAGTTGGCTGGCTGCGGTGAGGGCGTGGAGTTCGACGCCGAGGACATCGAGGACCGCAAGGCGCAGATCGAGGCGTGGGTGGACGACATGAAGGCCCGGTACGGCGAGACGTTGCCGGTCACACCGCTGGATGAGTGGCACCGCATGAACCCGATTCAGGAACTGGCCGAGATGACCGAGCGCCCGGACCGCATCATCGCCGCCCAGGTGCCAGAAGCTCCAACTAGCTAGTCGGAGCAGCCTGCACCCCACACCATGCCCGGTTCTACGGGGCCGGGCGGGGTGCGGGCACAGAACGAAAGGAGGTGACACGCATGACACAGGAAGAAGCAAACGTCCAGGCGACTCTCGCTCAGGCAGAGCTTTCTCGGGCTCACGCCAGGCTGATGAACGCACAAGCCGAGCAGCTTGAGCAGAAGAACGCCAAGAACGGCTGAGTCACCCGCCGAACGTGCCCCGACCGCACTGGTCGGGGCACGTTAGCGTCTAGTCGTAGCACCCGGCCCGGTCGAGCGCGTCGTCGATGTAGGTGAGTTCGTCCACCTCATCCGCCCGATCGAACCAGAACTGCAACGTCACACAATCCCCGTCACGCCGCAGCCCATCGATCGCATCCCGATACGACGGATGCAGATCCGGCTCATCCGACCCCGACCGGGAACTCACCGCACCCACCACCAACAGAGCGAACACC
>CAZOIX010000806.1:0-2598 GCA_964579685.1 uncultured Mycobacterium sp. | reverse complement strand
GCTGTGACTAGCCGGCGGCTGTTCCGTAAATACTGGTGACCCAGATGTGCACCAGGGTGTCGAGCGCCGTGTCCTCGGCGATGCACGGGCGCCCACCCGTGTACGAGGCAAACATGGTCCGCTCGTTCATCAGGTTCAGGGCAGTGGCGAGATCCTGCGCCGGAACGGTGTCGGGCGCCGCGCCGCGGGCTCGTTCGGCGGCGATCACGGCTGCGGTGCGATCGACCCATTTCTGCATGAAGGTCGACCAGAGTTCGCGCATCTCCGTGTTGGTCGCGGTCGCGGCGACCCCGGCGAGCGTGACGACGACGTGAGCGCGCAGGGGCTCGAAGAAGGCGTAAATGCTGTCGTGCCAGGCCTGCGCGGGCTCGGCCCCGTAGTCATCGGGCCGACCCTCGAAGGTGGCGTCGGCCTCGGCGAGCACGCGTTCGAACAGCGTCAGCAGCACTGCATCCTTGGACGGGAAATAGAAGTAGAACGTAGGCCGGGAAATCCCGGCGCCCTTGGCCAGGTCGTCGACAGAGATATCGGCGAGGGGTCGCTGGTCGAGCAGCCGTTCGAGGGTCCCGAGTATCGCCAGCTCACGGTCGTCGCCCGACGGCCGTGTGGCACGGCGGCCGCGGCCCGTGCGCGATTGGCTGGCGGTGGTCACGATGGGAGACTTTACACGCTGTCGAGTTACTCAACACACCGTTGACTATCTCAACACACCGTTGATACGCTCCGGTACCATGAGCGAACACCTCGATGTCGTCATCGTCGGCGCCGGTATCTCCGGCATCAGTGCCGCCTGGCACCTACAGGACCGCTGCCCGACCAAGAGCTACGCGATTCTGGAGCGCCGGGACAATCTCGGCGGCACCTGGGACCTGTTCAAGTACCCCGGCATCCGCTCGGACTCCGACATGTTCACCCTCGGATTCCGGTTCAAGCCGTGGACGTCGGAGAAGGCGATCGCCGACGGGCCGTCGATCATGGCGTACCTGAAGGAGACGGTTGCCGAGTACGGCATCGACAAGCACATCCGATACGGGTCGAAGGTGGTCGCCGCCGACTGGTCCGACGAGGACGGCCACTGGACGGTGCGTGTCGACCGTGGCGGCGCGGAAGAGACCATCACCGCGTCCTTCTTGTTCGCGGCCAGCGGCTACTACAACTACGACGAGGGCTACACACCCGAATTCGCCGGGTCCGGCGATTTCGAGGGCACGATCATCCACCCGCAGCACTGGCCCGAGGACCTCGACTACTCGGGTAAGAAGATCGTGGTCATCGGCAGCGGGGCCACCGCGGTGACCCTGATTCCCGCGCTGGCCGATTCGGGCGCGGGGCACGTGACGATGCTGCAGCGTTCGCCGACCTATATCGGCGCGCTGCCCGATGTGGACCCCTTCACCGTGCGGATGAACAAGACGCTGCCGGAAAAGCCGGCCTACGTGGTGAACCGGTGGAAGAGCATCCTGATGCAGGCCGCGCAGTACCGGATCTCGCGGCGGTTCCCGAAGTTCATGCGCAAGACGTTGATGACGATGGCCGAGCGGCGCCTGCCGCAGGGCTACGACGTGCACAAGCATTTCGGCCCCAAGTACAACCCCTGGGATGAGCGACTGTGCCTGGCGCCCAACGGCGATCTCTTCAAGACCATCAAGGCCGGTAAGGCCGACGTCGTCACCGACACGATCGAGCGCTTCACCAAGATCGGGATCAAGTTGTCCTCGGGCGAGGAGCTGGACGCCGACATCATCGTCACGGCAACGGGTTTGAACCTGCAGCTGTTCGGTGGGGCGACGATCGCCCGCAACGGGGTTCCGGTCGAACTCAACGACACCATGGCCTACAAGGGGATGATGCTGACGCACATGCCGAACATGGCGTTCACCATCGGCTATACCAACGCTTCGTGGACGTTGAAGGCCGACCTGGTCTCCGAATTCGTCTGCCGCGTGCTGGATTACATGGACGCCAAGGGATTCGACACCGTCGAACCGCAGCACCCCGGGAACGCGGTCGATGAGCGTCCGCTGATGGACTTCACCCCCGGCTACGTGTTGCGCGCGCTGGATTACCTGCCCAAGGCCGGTCACGTTGCACCGTGGCGGCTGAAGCAGAACTACCTGCTGGACCTGCGTCTGATCCGGCGCGGCAAGGTCGACGACGAGGCGCTGCACTTCGGCAAGCACCCCGCCCGCGTGCCTGCCTCGGCGTAGCCCCTCAGCCCTTCGCCGTCATCCGCCTTCTTATGGGTCGGGGTTGGTGTGGAGGAGTTCTTCGGGGTGGTGGGCGTGGTTGATGTCGGGGGGTTGGGTGCCGTTGGTCCAGGCCAGTCGTCCGGTGTCGGTGATGGTGGTCTGCCATCGGCCCTCGGTCAGGCGTTGGTGGTCGGGTCCGCAGGCGAAGAACAGCATGTCGGCGTCGGTGGGCCCGCCGGCGGCCCATTCCGTGCTGTGGTGGACCTCGCTTTGATAGCCCGGTGCGGTGCAGTTGGGGCGGGTGCAGCCGCCGTCGCGGGAGTAGCAGATGATGCGCTGATCGGCAGTCGCGATGCGTTTCTGGCGGCCCAGATAGATCGGCCGGTCGCTGTGATCCTCGAACACCGCC
>CAZOIX010000805.1:0-2604 GCA_964579685.1 uncultured Mycobacterium sp. | reverse complement strand
GTCGGCCACATGCGGCACAAGCTCGCGATGGTGGCCGAAGCCAAGTTCACCCCCGAAGCGCTGCGCGTCCTGGTGAGCATTCAGGACGAGGTCGCCGAGCAGGTAGCGAAATCCCGCGATCACGAGCTGTCCGCGATGGAGACCTCCGATCGCGAGGACCAGATCGGCGATTGGCTGGAGGATCACGACATCGCCGGTGCATGGGATTACGCACCGACGTTCGTGGAGGCGGGACTGGATACCGACTGGCTCGAGCGGGTCTCGGCGTTGGTCGACGACGTCGACAACACTGCGTCGCTGCAGGGCGCCATCGGGTGGCTGAAGTACACGATCGACAACGAACTGCGGATGAACGAGATCGCCGAGGCCAGCAAGCGCATCTCGGCGCTGCTCGCGGGCGCCAAGCAGTACTCGCAGATGGACAGAGGCTCCTACGGCAGTGCCGACGTCCACGAGTTGCTGCGCAGCACGCTCATGATGTTCGGCGACAAGATCGGCATGGAGGGCAAGGGCAGGCCCGTCACCCTCGTCAAGGACATGGACAAGACGCTGCCCGAATTGCAGTGCTATCCAGGCGATCTCAACCAGGTGTGGACGAATCTCATCGATAACGCCATCCAGGCGATGGAGGGACACGGCACCCTGACCATCCGGACCGCACGTGAGAACGACGAGATGATCCGCGTCGAGATCTGCGACGATGGCCCAGGGATCGCCGAAGACATCATCGACCGCATCTTCACGCCGTTCTTCACCACCAAACCGTTCGGCGAGGGCACCGGCCTCGGGCTGGACCTGGCGTGGCGCATCGTCGTCGAGAAGCACGCCGGAAACCTCGCCGTGCAGTCGGAACCGGGCGACACCCGGTTCATCGTGTGCCTGCCGCTGGTGGCGCCTGCCCCGATCGCGCCGACTCCCGGTGAGCTGTCGGCGGCGGGCACCGAATAGTGAAACCCGATCTCGGCAAGTTCGGCGTATTCGGCCTGTACTCGCAGTTTCGGCAGCTCTCCCCGCAGCAGCTCCGCAACATCGAATCCCTTGGTTACGGCGCCCTCTGGGCAGGCGGTTCGCCGCCCGCCGAACTCGACTGGATCGACCCGATTCTCGGTGCCACCGAGTCGCTGCGTCTCGCGACCGGCATCGTCAACATCTGGACCGCCGAAGCAGGGCCCGTCGCCGAATCCTTCCACCGCATCGAGAACGCCTATCCCGGCCGGTTCCTGCTCGGCATCGGCGTCGGCCATCCCGAGGCGCATCAGGAGTACACGAAGCCGTACGACGCACTGACCGCCTATCTCGACAAGCTCGACTCCTACGGCATTCCGAAGCATCAGCGGGTGGTCGCCGCGCTCGGGCCTGCGGTGCTCAAGCTGTCCGCACGGCGGTCCGCAGGCGCACACCCCTATCTGACGACCCCCGAGCACACCGCGAGCTCCCGCGAGCTGATCGGAGAAGACGCGTTCCTGGCTCCTGAGCACAAGGTCGTCCTGACCACGGACGCCGACAAGGCCCGCACCGTGGGGCGCAAGGCCCTCGACGTCTATCTCAACCTGCAGAACTACCTGAACAACTGGAAGCGGCTGGGCTTCACCGATGGGGACGTTGCCAAGCCTGGCAGCGACCGCCTGGTCGACGCCCTCGTCGCCTATGGCACTGTCGAGGCCATCGCGGCACGGTTGACCGAACACCTCGACGCGGGCGCCGATCACGTACCCGTGCAAGTCCTCACCGGTCCAGACAAGCTGGTCGACGCACTCGCCCAGCTGGCCGGGCCGCTCGGCCTGCAATGACCGCGCAAACCCGAAAGGACTCCCATGACTGAGCTCAAACCCGATCTCGGCCGCTACGGCGTGTGGACCTTCGGAACACCCAAGCCCGAACAAGCCGTCGAGATCGAGAAACTCGGCTACGGCGCGGTGTGGATCGGCGGATCGCCCGCGGGCGATCTGAACTATGTCGAGCCGATTCTCGAGCGCACCGAAACACTCCAGGTGGCCACCGGCATCATCAACGTCTGGACGGCGCCACCCGGACAGGTGGCAGAGGCCTATCACCGCATCGAGGACAAATACCCGGGTCGGTTCCTGCTCGGGATCGGGATCGGTCACCCCGAGCACACCGAGGAATACCGCAAGCCCTACGACGTGCTCGTCGAATATCTCGACGCCCTCGACAGTGCGAAGGTGCCGACCAGCCGCCGGGTCATCGCCGCGCTCGGGCCGAAGGTGCTCAAGCTTTCGGCGCAACGCAGCGCAGGGGCCCACCCTTACCTGACCACCCCGCAACACACGGGAGAAGCCCGAAACATCCTCGGGCCGACGGTGTTTCTGGCACCCGAGCACAAGGTGGTCCTGGCCCGCGATGCGGAGGCCTCCCGCAAGATCGGGCGCGAGACCGTCGATTTCTATCTCAACCTTTCCAACTACCTGAACAACTGGAAGCGGTTGGGATTCACCGATGACGACATCGCCAAGCCCGGCAGCGACCGCCTGATCGACGCCGTCGTGGCACACGGCACGCCAGATGACATCGCCAAGCAGCTCAACGAGCACCGCGAGGCCGGCGCCGATCACGTGGCGATCCAGGTGCTGGGCGGCTGGGACA
>CAZOIX010000804.1:0-2608 GCA_964579685.1 uncultured Mycobacterium sp. | reverse complement strand
ACCCTTTCCAATCTTGATCTTCATCGCCCGGCAGCCGGCGGCCTTCCAGGCCGAGACATCCTTCGACAGTTCGGCATCGCTACTGGAGACGAAGCCGCCTGAACCGTAGATCGCCACCGTCGTGCGGCACCCACCGAGCAACGTGGTGAGGGGAAGACCGGCCAACTTCGCCTTCAGGTCCCACAACGCGATGTCCACCGCGCTGATCGCCTGGCCCACCAGTCCCGACGCGCCGAAGTTGCGCGCCGCCTTCTGCATCGCTGCCGCGGTTTCGGTGATGTCGTGAACACCTCGACCGCACAACAGCGGAGTGAAGTGAGTTGCGATGACGGATGCGGCCGCGGGACTGCTGTATGTCCAGCCCAACCCGGTGGTGCCATCGCCATGCAACGTCACGGCGACGGCGGTGGTCGCATCCCACGTCAACGTGCCGTCGGCCTCGGGCCCCGGCGTCGGAAACCGGTAGACATCGACGTCCACGCCGTCGATCACGGTGTCGACGATCGACGGCGCCGTCATGACCTGCTCCGTCGGCTCAGGGCCCAGAGCCCCGCAGCCACTATCGCCACACCCGCGACAGCCGTACGGTGCGTTCGGGTGCCTGGATCAGGTGAAGCGCCAGAGGCTCTCGCGCGAAGCGGTGCGGCGAGCACCTGCGCGGTGTGCAGCGGGCGGCTGCCGTCCTCGAGGTGACTGATCTGGGTGCGGCAGCTGAACCCATCCGCGACCACCAACGTGTCAGGGTCGGCGGCCCGCAGGGCGGGCATCAGCTTGTCCTCCGCACACGCCACCGACACGTCGTAATGCCCGCGCTCGAAGCCGAAGTTGCCGGCAAGCCCGCAGCAGCCGGCATCGAGGAGGTCCGCATCCACTCCCGCCGCGCCGAGGATCTCGGTCTCCGGCCCGGTACCGAGGATGGCGTGCTGGTGACAGTGCGGCTGGACGAGGGCCGAGAGCGGCTTCCCGCCGGGACGCCAGTCCGGCGCCTTCTCGGTGAGGATCTCGCCGAGCGTTCGGGTGATCCCCGCGAGCCGATGCGCATCTTCGTCGCCGTGCAGCAGCTCGGGCAGATCCGAGCGGAAGACCGCGGCGCAGCTCGGCTCCAGTACCACAACCGGAATACTTTCGCGTAGAGCAGGTTTGAGTGTCTCCAGTGTCCGCTTGAGGACGTATTTGGCGGCATCGAGTTGGCCGGTCGAGATCCAGGTGAGACCGCAGCACACGTCGCGGGCGGGCAGCCGCACGTCGAAACCGGCATCCTCGAGCACCTCGACGGCGGCACGGGCGATGTCGGGGTCGAAGTTGTTGGTGAACGTATCCGGCCACAGCATCACCGGGCCGTTGGGCGCCGCCCTCTTGTGCTGCCGCCTGCCGAACCAACTGGTGAACCGCTCCGGGGCGAACCGGGGGATGTCCCGCTGCGGATCGATTCCGCCGACGCGTTTGAGGAGTGCGGTGAGTCCGGGAGCATGCGCCAACGTGTTGACAAGGCCCGGCGCCACCATCGCGATCCGTGCGGCGAGTGGAAGCCAGCCCATCGAATAGTGCGACAGTGGGCGCAGTCGTCTCTTGTAGTGATGCGACAGGAATTCGGCCTTGTAGGTGGCCATGTCGACGTTGACCGGACAGTCGCTTCGACAGCCCTTGCAGGCCAGGCACAGGTCCAGCGCATCGCGGACCTCCGTGGATTGCCAGCCGTCGGTGATGACGTCGCCCTCCAGCATTTCGAACAACAGGCGGGCACGTCCGCGGGTGGAGTGCTCCTCTTCGCCGGTGGCGCGGTAGCTGGGACACATCACGCCGGACTCGTGGCCGCGGCACTTCCCCACCCCCACACAACGATCCGCGGCAATACTGAACCGGTGGTCGTCGGCGGGGTAGGCGAAGTGCGTCGCGGGTTCGTAGGGCCGGTAATCCGCGCCCCAGCGCAGATCCTCATCGAGGTCCGCGGGATGGACCACCTTACCGGGGTTCATCTTGTTGCCGGGATCGAGGATCTGCTTGAGTTCCTCGAACGCTCCCACCAGCTCGTCGCCGAACATGATCGACAGCAGCTCGCCTCTGGCTTGACCGTCGCCGTGCTCGCCGGACAGCGATCCACCGTAGTTTGTGACGAGAGGCGCTGCTGCAATGGCGAAGTCGCGATACTTCTGGATGCCCTCGGCGCTTTTCAGGTCGAACGGGATGCGCGTGTGGATACACCCGTGGCCGAAGTGGCCGTACAGCGACGCACCGCGGTAGCCGAAACGGTCCAGCAGTTCGCGGAAGTCGCGTAGGTAATCACCGATCCGATCCGGCGGAACCGCGGCATCCTCCCACCCCGGATGGGTGTCCCGTCCGCCGGGCGGGTGGGCGGTGGCGCCCAGACCCCCTTCCCGGGCCGCCCACACCCGCTTCTGCTCCGCCGGGTCCTGCAGCACCTTTGCGTCGGTGGCCAGACCGTCACCACGGACGTGGGCCACCATGTCATCGGCCGCCCGCGCGGCCGCCTCGGTGTCATCGCCATTGAATTGCACAAGGAGCCAGGCATTTCCGTCGGGCAGCTTCTTCAGAGCGCCCTCGGCGACGTGTTCACTGTGCTCGAGGCTGGCCAACCGGTGGTCCATAC
>CAZOIX010000803.1:0-2609 GCA_964579685.1 uncultured Mycobacterium sp. | reverse complement strand
TCGGCTCCAAGCGTGAGTTACACACCAGCCTGCTCGAACTGCACGCCGCACAGCTGCGCGAGCGCTCGCTGCGCCGCATCGAGGGCGCCTCGGTCGAGGAGATGGTCCGCTCCGCCATTTCGACCTACTTCGCGTTCGTCGAGGAGGATCCGTTCATCTGGCGCGTGCTACATCAGGACGTGCCCGCCGATCCGGAGACCGCCGCGGTGTACCGGGAGATCGCCGACCGCGGTACCGCGAGCATCGCCGACCTGATTCGGTTCGGCGCAGGCGATGCGAAACAGCTCAACGGCATCACGCTGGACGAGGCGGCGTGGATCCTCGCCCGCGCAACGCAATCGGCGACCGACGGTGTGGCCAGGTGGTGGTATGAGAACCGCGACGCACCACGCGAGCGCGTCGTCGAACTCGTCGTCATGCTGTTGTGGCAGGGCTTCGACGGGATGCTCAGACAAGCGACGGCGGACTGACCTCGCGCGGGCTCTTCCCCAGGCAGTAGACCCGCCAGCCCGCATCCGACCAGCGCCGGACATCCAGGCAATTGCGGCCGTCCACAACGACTTTGGCACGAACGGTGCCGGCCAGATCATCAGGGTCCAGCTCGACGAACTCGCGCCATTCGGTCAGCACCAGCACCGCATCGGCGCGTTCGCAGGCCTCGACCACCGATGTCGAGTAGTTCAGCGTCGGGAACAGCCGCTGTGAGTTCTCGATCGCCTTGGGGTCGTAGACGTTGACCGTGGCGCCGTTGAGTTGCAACATGCCCGCGACGTTGAGTGCCGGCGAGTCCCGCACGTCGTCGGACTCGGGCTTGAAGGCCGCGCCCAGCACGGCGACGTTGGCGCCGAGAAGCGAACCGCCGCAAGCGGTCGTGGCCAACTCGACCATCCTGGTGCGACGGCGCATGTTGATGCTGTCCACCTCGCGAAGGAACGTCAGCGCGTGGTTGGCGCCGAGTTCGCCGGCACGGGCCATGAATGCGCGGATATCCTTGGGCAGGCAACCCCCGCCGAATCCGAGGCCCGCGTTGAGGAATCGCCGGCCGATGCGGGAGTCGTGCCCCAGCGCGTCGGCGAGCATCGTGACGTCGGCGTCGACTGCCTCGCACACCTCCGAGATCGCGTTGATGAAGGAGATCTTCGTGGCGAGAAACGCGTTGGCCGACACCTTGACGAGTTCTGCGGTCTGCAGGTCGGTGACGAGGAACGGCACGTCCTCGTCGAGCAGGGGCGCGTACAGTTCCCGGACAGCCACTTCAGCGTTCACCGAATTCTTCGGCACGCCAAGGACAATCCGATCCGGATGCAGCGTGTCGTGGACGGCGAACCCCTCGCGCAGAAACTCCGGATTCCATGCCACCTCGACGTCGACACCCGGCGATGCCAGGGCGCGCGCCCGTTCACCGAGCTCGGCCGCGGTGCCCACCGGAACCGTGGACTTGCCGACGATCACCGCTGATCGCTTCAGCAGCGGTACCAGTGTGTCGATGACGGCATGTACGTGCCGCAGATCCGCGCCGTACTCGCCCTTCTTCTGCGGAGTTCCGACCCCGAGGAAGTGCACGTCGGCGAACTCAGCGGCAGCGGCGTAATCGGTCGTGAACCGCAGGCGGCCCGCAGCGATGTTGTCGCTCAGCATTTTTCGCAGGCCTGGTTCGTAGAACGGAATATCGCCGGAGGCGAGCTTGGCGACCTTCCCGGGGTCGATGTCGACTCCGATCACCTCGTGCCCGAGTTCGGCCATTCCGGCGGCGTGGGTCGCACCGAGATAACCCGTGCCGAAAACTGAGCATCGCATACCACCTCTTTAGGCAGCCGCGATGAGCTAACCGCTACGCGACACTTAGCAACACACCAACGCTAGGTTACGAGTGAAAGTGGCTAGCCCCCGCTGCAGAAGATCAGGAAGCAGCTGCCTCCGCCACCGCCGCCACCCCGGCGACCAGACGATCCCGGATACTGCGAGCTCGGGTATTGCGGACCACGACTCGAGCCGTTGGAGCCTGACCCCGAACCGTGGGAGCCACCGCCGTTCAGCGACGGCGACTGCGGCACCTGCGTCACCTGCGGCCGTTGCGTCACCTGCGGCTGCTCCGGAACGTCGGGGATCTGCGGCTGCTCGGGAACGTCGGGGATCTGCGGCTCCTGTGGCAGCTGCGGCGCTTCGGGTTCGTCGTCCTCCCACGGCGGATTCCACTGCGGCGGATTCCACGGCTTCGGAGTCAGATAGGGCGGCCGCCACGGCGGTGTCCACGGCCGGTAGATCGGCGGCGGGTTGTACACCGGCGGCGGAATGTACACCGGGGCGGACGGCGCGGGCGGTGGTGCCGCGGGGGCCGGCGCCGGGGCTGCCGGGGGTGGGGCCGCCGGGGGCGGAGCCTCGACGTAGACGGTCCGCGGCGGCGCCTGCGGCACCTGCTGGGCCACCGGCACCGGCGGTTTGATCGTTTCTGCGGCCGTCGGCGCTGGAGGCGGTGCCTCGGCCGGCTGTGCTTCGGGAGCCGGCGCGGGCGCAGGTGCGACCGGCGCGACAGTCGGGACGAGGGCATTTTGCCCGGGGCTGGGCCGCTGGTCGGCCGTTGGGCGGATACTCACCGCCAACGAAATGAC
>CAZOIX010000802.1:0-2611 GCA_964579685.1 uncultured Mycobacterium sp. | reverse complement strand
CACTCGCAGGAACGACGTTGCGATCGCGGTTCCTGCGAGGGTTGTAGGTCGGGTCGAGTTCCGAGCACTCCACGAAGGTATGGCGGTCGGAACGGGCCCGGTGCACCGAAACGGTGGGCCGCACCCGGTATGAAGAGAAGGAAAGTACGAGAGATGCCACAGGGAACTGTGAAGTGGTTCAACGCGGAGAAGGGGTTCGGCTTCATCGCGCCTGAAGATGGGTCCGCGGACGTGTTTGTCCACTACACGGAGATCCAGGGAAGCGGCTTCCGCACCCTGGAAGAGAACCAGAAGGTCGAGTTCGAGGTTGGCCAGAGCCCCAAGGGCCCGCAGGCCACAGGCGTCCGCGCCGTCTAACCGACGCACCTGAGGAAACCCCCCGCACAGCTCCGATACCGGGCAGGGCGGGGGTGTTTTCGTTTGTGGGGGCGCCCGGCCCGGCGACACCTCGGTAGCGCCGCCGGGGGCCTAGTGTCGAACTGTGAGCCAGCTGTCGTTCTTTTCGGCCGAGTCGGTGCCGCCCGCAGTGGCCGACTTGACCGGAATACTCGCCGCACCCGGTCAGGTGGTGCTGGTGGGCTCGGGTTCGCCGACCGGGGCGCGGCTGTCGGTCGTGGTGGACCAACTGTGGCGGGCCGAGGGGCTCGCCGAGATGATCCTCGACGCCGGCCTGCAGCCCGAGATCTCACGCACCGATGAGAACAATCCGCTGGTCCGCACGGCCGTCGACGCGCGTTTGGTCGCCATCGCCGGCGACTGGACACGAGGCGCCGTCAAGACCGTGCCACCGCAGTGGCTGCCCGGTCCACGGGAGCTGCGGGCCTGGACGCTCGCGGCGGGCACCCCGGAAGCCGATCGCTATCTCCTGGGTTTGGACCCGCACGCCCCAGATACGCATTCGCCACTCGCCTCGGCGATGATGCGGGTGGGCATCGCGCCCACTCTGATCGGGACCAGAGGGTCTCACCCGGCGCTGCGGATCAGTGGCCGCCGGCGACTATCGCGCCTGGTAGAGAACGTGGGGGAACCTCCGGGGAATGTGGACGCGTTTGCCCAGTGGCCCCACATCTGACGAGGCCGAAGTGGGGGGTCGGTTTGCGTCGGCTCGCACAGAATGCGAAATTGTCAGGTGCTGACGAGGCCCTACCGATCGTTGAGCACGGTACAGGGCGTCGCAGGCGGCAGAGGAAGTGGAGCGTAGGCACTGGTGGCAGACGAGGACCGCGGTAGCGGCCGCAACGGTAATGTGCGGCGACTCGTCATAGTCGAGTCGCCTACCAAAGCTCGGAAAATTGCTGGCTACCTGGGCTCCAACTACATCGTCGAGTCCTCGCGTGGCCATATCCGGGATCTGCCGCGCAACGCCGCCGACGTGCCGGCCAAATTCAAGTCGGAGCCGTGGGCGCGCCTGGGTGTCAACGTCGAGGACAACTTCGAGCCGCTCTACATCATCAGCCCGGAGAAGAAGAGCACTGTCGCGGAGCTGAAGGACCTGCTCAAGGACGTCGACGAGCTCTACCTGGCCACGGACGGGGACCGCGAGGGCGAGGCCATCGCGTGGCACCTGTTGGAGACGCTGAAGCCACGCATCCCGGTCAAGCGGATGGTGTTCCACGAGATCACCGAGCCCGCCATCCGGGCCGCCGCCGACGATCCGCGGGATCTGGACAACGACCTGGTCGATGCGCAGGAGACCCGGCGAATCCTGGACCGGCTCTACGGCTACGAGGTCAGCCCGGTGCTGTGGAAGAAGGTCGCACCGAAGCTGTCGGCCGGTCGGGTGCAGTCGGTGGCGACCCGCATCATCGTGTCGCGCGAGCGGGAACGGATGGCGTTCCGCAGCGCCGATTACTGGGATGTGACCGCCGAACTCGACGCCAGCGTGTCCGACCCGCAGGCCTCGCCGCCCACGTTCACGGCGAAACTGAACTCCGTCGACGGCCGGCGGGTGGCCACCGGACGAGACTTCGACTCGCTGGGCTCTCTGAAGAAGCCCGACGAGGTGCTCGTCCTCGACGAGTCCGCTGCCGGTGGGTTGGCCACCGGACTGCGCGGCGCGCAACTCGAGGTGTCGTCCGTCGAGCAAAAGCCTTACACGCGTAGGCCTTACGCGCCGTTCATGACGTCGACACTGCAGCAGGAGGCCGGGCGCAAGCTGCGGTTCTCCTCGGAACGCACGATGAGCATCGCGCAGCGGCTCTACGAGAACGGTTACATCACCTACATGCGTACCGACTCCACGACGCTGTCGGGGTCGGCGATCAATGCCGCGCGCAATCAGGCCCGCCAACTCTATGGCGAGGAGTACCTGCATCCCCAGCCCCGGCAGTACACCCGCAAGGTCAAGAACGCCCAGGAGGCGCACGAGGCCATCCGGCCGGCCGGAGACACCTTCCAGACCCCCGGGCAGCTGCACGCCGCGCTGGACAACGACGAATTCCGGCTCTACGAGCTCATCTGGCAGCGCACCGTCGCGTCGCAGATGGCCGATGCGCGGGGCACCACGCTGTCGCTGCGGATCGCCGGTACGTCGGCTGACGGCCAGCAGGTGGTGTTCAGCGCCAGTGGTCGCACCATCACGTTCGCCGGCTTCCTCAAGGCCTATGTCGAG
>CAZOIX010000801.1:0-2614 GCA_964579685.1 uncultured Mycobacterium sp. | reverse complement strand
GACCACGCCGACCGGGGCGCGCCGCAGGTGCACGTCGCCGAACAAGCCCGGCCGGCGCTCGACCCACGGGAAGTCCTTGGCGGTCGCCATGTTGAGGTGCATCTGAGCGACGGCCCCGGCACCCTGCCCCAACCGGCTGAAGCTCTTCGGCGAGCCCATCTCCGCGGTGATGAGGTCAGCGATCGCGTCGGTCTCCGCGGTGTAGATGGCGGCGAGCTTCTCGATCTTCTCCATCCGCTCGCCCACGGTGAGCCGCGGCCACGGCCCCTCGTCGAAGGCCTTGCGCGCCGCGGCCACCGCCTTGTCGACGTCCGCCGGGGCCGCCTCCGGCGTTCCGCCGATCGCCTGTTCCGTATGCGGCGAGATCACCGACAACCGTTGCGCGGTCTCCGGCGCCTGCCAACGGCCACCGATGTACAGCTCGTCGTAATCGAGGGATCTCATGCTGTCGCCTCCGCCGCCGTGTCCCACAGCCTAAACTTGCTATTAATATAAACATAGGCAAAAAGGCAGGCCCCGTGAACCACCGGCACGCAGAGGATTGGCGCCGCTACCCGTTTCGGCTGGTGCCGGGGGATCCGCAACTCGACTTCCCGGCCGCCGAGGCCGATCACCGCGACTGCGAGTCCGACACCTGGTTCTTGGCGGGCGAGTTGACCGGCGAGAGTGGCCGCGGCTACGCGTTCCTGGCGATCTTCAACAAGAACAGACCGGGACTCGGGGATATCGTCGCCGATTTCTACACCTTCGCACTGTTCGATCTGGACGCCGGCACCTACGGGACCTACACCGATTACGACATGCCGCCCGCGAACATGGCGCCGGGGGCGGTGGCGAAGATGTCGATCGCCGACGATTGTCTCGACATCACCTACGACAGCGGGGCGGGCACGGCGGTCTGGCGGACATGTCGCGATGACCATGGTGGCCTGCGGCCCTACACCTACGACGTCGCGTTCGTCGGCACCGACGCGGCGGGTGCGGCGATGCGAGTGGATCTGCACGTCACCCCCACACGTGCACCGGTGCCGTTGGGTGCTGCGGATTTCGGCGGCAAGATCGAATGCTTCGGCCAGCCCGACACCTACTCGTATCTGCAGACCGGCATGACGATGACGGGCACGCTCACCTGGGGCCCCTCGTCCGAGCGGGTCTCCGGCACGGCGGGCCATGTCGACCGGCAGTGGTTCCCGCTGATCGCCAACGCAGGCGGCGCGGACGGTGATGTGCGCTGGCGCGCGCACGAGTGGCGCACCATCAATCTCGACAACGGCGTCGACCTGAGCATCTGGCGCCAGTTCGACCGCACCGAGCGCAATGCGCTGCAGCCCTTTTCGGGTGCGACCACCAGCTCCCCGACGCCGGGCGTCGATCCCGAATACGCGGACGACATCGAGGTCTCCATCGACAGCTACGTGCGCTGGCCCGAGGCCGTCCGAACGCTGTACCCACCGCCGGCGGCTGCGCGGTACCTGCCGGACCGGCACCGGCTGACGTCAGGCAAGCTCGATCTCGACCTGACCGGCGAGCCGCTGGTGCCCGCTCCCGGTCACGGTCTGCCGCTCGAGTACATGGAGGGCCCCTTCCACTATCGAGGGACACTACGCGGAGAACCGGTGAGCGGCTTCGCATTCTACGAGCGATCGCTGGCGCTGTATCGCGACTGGGAGTTGGTCGACGTACTCGCCAGCGTCATCGGTGATGAGCGCGTGGCCACGCTGCGGGAGCTGGTCGACGGTGGGCGTCGCGCCGAGGCGGTGGCGCATCTTCGCACCGAGATCCTGCCGTCGGGCGCCGGGATCGCGCAACTGGTCGACGATCTCATCGTCGCGCTGTCTAACTGATCGCGTGATCCCAGGTGGTGTGGCGATGATGCAGGCCCGGTTCGTTGCGTCCGAACACCAGGTGTTCACGAACCCCTGATGCCAAGTTGGCCTGCAGCCCGGCGACGAGCGCGTAGTCCTCGTCGCGCACGGTGGCGTGTGCGTAGTCGAAAACCGCCGCAGCACCCGCCGCGGTGGACTCCTCGGACAGATCGAGCGGCGTCGAATTCTGGTGCACGGTGATCGATCGCCCCGGTGCATCCCCGGGGTAGACGCGGAACAGTTCGCCGTTGGCGACCGTGCAGGAGATGACGATGTTGGGAAACAACGCGTAGATGACGACCATGGCCTGCAGCGGCTCCCATTGCTCTTCGGGAATGTCGTCGAGATCGAGAATCCCGTTCAGCGGGAACACGAGTCGGTGGTGAAGGCCGAACGCGTCGAACACCGTACAGTTGCTGCGGGCGATCGTCGCGAAGGTCGTCTTGTGCACCGTCGCGAAGTGGTAGTTCTCGGCGAACGTGTCGATCGCCAGCTTCCAGTTGATCGGGCAGTCGAGTTCCTTCTCGCCCAGCGGTGACCACCGGCCGATTCCCCAGGAATCCAGCTCCTCGGCCAGCGGCCCCAGGAAGGCGGGGATGTCCAGCGTTGCGTCCCGGTCCAGCGAGATCCACAGGAAGCCCGCACATTCGGCCGCAGGCAACTCGGTCAACCGCGGTGTGCCGGCCGATGTCTCGGGGAAGCCCTCCTTGCCGGGCACTCCGGCGAGATTGCCGTTGAGGTCATAACTC
>CAZOIX010000800.1:0-2615 GCA_964579685.1 uncultured Mycobacterium sp. | reverse complement strand
GTGCTCTACCTGTCGGTCCGCAAACGATTGGATCGCGTGGAAGGGGCCTTCGATCTCGGCCGCTGGGAAATGCCGGTGGCGATCAGCGCCCTGATTTGGTCGGCGGTCGCGGTGTTCGTGATCATGGCCCCCTCGTCGGCGCGGATCCCCATCGTGATCGTGGCCGGGCTGTTCTTCATCGGCGGGCTGTACTTCGTGAAGCTGTGGAAGTTCAACCGGGCGATCCTGGAGACCGAGCCCGGAGACACCGAAATGTTCAAGCACTGAGCGATGGGTAGGACTGTGAACGCTGGTTTGACGGGCGAGGTTGTCCGCCAGGGTGATTCGGCCTACGACGCCGCGCGCACCAGCTACAACCGTTTGTTCGTCCACCATCCGCAGGCGATCGTGTTCTGTGCCCAGACCCAGGACGTGGTCAACGCCTTGACATGGGCGCGGCGGCATGAGGTTGCTGTTCGGGTCAGAAGCGGTGGCCATTGCCTGGAGGGCTGGTCCACCGTCGACGACGGGCTCGTCATCGACGTGAGTCGACTGAAGTCAGCGGATATCGATGCGGGGACGTGCACCGCCACGGTGGGCGCCGGACTCAACCAGCTGGAGGCGGTCACCGCGCTCGGCTCGGCCGGCTGCGCGGCGCCGACGGGAACCGAGGGAACCGTCGGTTTGGTCGGCGCGACGCTCGGCGGCGGCTTCGGTCTGCTCACGCGCACCTTCGGCATGGCATCCGACAATCTTCTGGCAGCCGAGATCGTGGTTGCTCCGGAAGGCGGCGGGGCGACGACGATGGTCGCCGACGAAGACAACAACGCCGATCTGCTGTGGGCGTTGCGTGGTGCGGGCAACGGCAATTTCGGCATCGTCACCTCACTGACGTACCGGATTCATCCACTGACGCAGACGATCTACGTCACCGCGACGTGGCCGGGGCTGGACGCTCTTGCGGAGGTGTACCAGGCCTGGCAGCTGTCGGCGCCTCACGTCGACACTCGCTTGACGAGCCAACTGGAAATCCTGCGGGACCATTTCATGCTGAAGGGTGTGCTGGCCTCCGGTTCGGAGTCCGAGGCGTTGGCGCTGCTCGCACCCATCCTGTCGGTCGGCAATCCGGACGTCGTCGCGACGGACACCCCCTGGGCGCAGACGTATGCGGACTTTCAGATCCCACCCGCCGACGAAGCGGCCAACTGGAAATTCCTCTCGCAGTTCATCTACGAGCCGTATCCGCCCGAGGCGGTGGATCTCATCAGCACGTTCATGGCGCAGGCGCCGACCCCGGAATGCAACTACTTCACCAACGCATTCGGCGGCGCCGTCACGAGCAGTGAGCCGTCCGGCGGCTCGGCCTTCGCCCACCGCGACGCCCTGTATTACGCCGAGCCCGGCGCGGGCTGGGGCGTGCGCGGCGGGCTGCCCGCGGCGGCGGATCCCCTGACCGCAACGTGCCAAGCCTGGATCGCGGAGTTCGGTGAAGCGTTGCAGCCCTATGTGAGTGGCGCCTACGTCAACGTGCCCAACGCCGAGATGCCGGGGTGGGAGACCGCGTACTGGGGATCCAACGTCGACAGGTTGCGCACCATCAAGGCGACGTACGACCCCGACAACGTGTTCAGCTACGAACAAAGCGTGCGGGCCGCGAAATGACCGCGGAGGATGTCGCCGGTACGCGCAGCGCCGACGACGGGGTCCGAAAATCGGGCTACGCACCAGAACTCAAACGCACCCTCGGTCCGTTTCAAACGTTCGCCATCTCGTTCGCGTTCATTTCGGTGCTGGTCGCCATCTTCGCCACCTACGGCGCCGTGCTGCAGAGCTCCGGACCGGTGGGGATCTGGCTGTGGATTCTTGCCGGCATCGGGCAGACGCTCGTGGCGCTTGTTGTTGCGCAGTTCGCCGCGCGCATCGCGCTCAGCGGGTCGTCGTACCAATGGGCGTCCCGGCTTGCGAATCCGAAAGTCGGGTGGTGGTTCGGATGGCTGACGTTCTGGTATCTGGCGATCGCGGTGGTCGCGATGACGAACGCATTGGCCAGCCAGGCACTCATGCCACTGCTGGGCATGGAGCCCGACGAGCATGCAGCACGACTGATCACAGTCGCGTTGTTGCTCATCGAAGCCGTGCTCGTCATCGCATCCACCCGGCTGCTCGGCATGATCTCGTCCACCGCAGTGGGCCTCGAACTCGCCATCCTGGCCGTGTTGATCGTCGGCGTGACCGCCGTCATGGTGTTGCGCGGAAGCGGAACCGCGCACAATCTCGTCTCGCGCGGCGTGGCCGAAGGTGACCCCCACTATTTCGCGATCGGCGGTGCGCTGATGGCCGGGATGGTCATGGGGATAGGGACTCTCGTGGGGTTTGACTCCGCGGCCAATCTGGCCGAGGAGGCCAAGGACCCATACCGCAGCGTCCCGCGTGCGATCGTGGCGTCCGTGCTGGCGTCGGCCGTGCTCGGGCTGTTGTTCGTCGTCACGCTCACCGCGGCCATCAAGGACGTCGCCGGGGTGACCGCAAGCCCGTCGCCGGTGGCGACGATCATCCGCGAGCAGCTCGGCCCCGTCGCGGAACGAATCCTGCTCTCGGGCATCGCGTTCGCGATGTTTGGCGCAGGCATGGTGATC
>CAZOIX010000799.1:0-2617 GCA_964579685.1 uncultured Mycobacterium sp. | reverse complement strand
CAGCAGGGTGAGCACCGCGAACCGGCGCGCGACCGAGCCGTCGGGGCTGGTGGTGAACAACCGCTCGTAGCGGATGTGCTCGTCGAACCAGCTCAGGCTCGGGCCGACGGCCGATTTGAACGCGTTGGCCTGCAGTTCGCCGATCAACGTCTGGTCGCGGAAGATCAGGATGATCGTCACCGTGCTCGCGGCCAGGATCGGGGCGAGCAGGGCCAGGTACCCGAACCGCGAAGTATGCGCGGCCACAATGGTTTTCAGAGGGCCGATGGCGACAAGAAGGGCGCCGACGGCGGCGATGCCGGTGGGCCCGGAGAACAGGGTGAGCGCGCCGATGACGATGGCGATCGCCACCGGCAGCAGCCGGCTGGTGGCCACGCCGCGTTCCACTGAGCACCAGGTGAGCAGGATGCCGAGCGCGATGATGGGTTCGGGACGCAGGCCGTTGTTCAGCGGCAGCCAGAAGGCCAGGAACAACCCTGCCGCGGTCCACGCCGCGGCATGGCTGATCTTGACGGCGTGGCCCAGCCGCGGCAGCACCTCGCGACTGATCACCCACCAGCACGCCAGCGCCATCGCGAGCGTGGGTAGCCGCATCCACACGCTGGTGGTGCTGACGTGTGCCCACAGGGCCAGCAGGTCGTAATACCAGCCGAAGGGGGCTTCGGGGGTGCCGAACCACCGGTAGTAGTTCGCCATGTAGCCGGCGTGCTCGGACACTCGCGCCATGGTCAGGATGTAGCCGTCGTCAGCGGTGTTGGCGCCGACGAAGTGCCACCACACCAGCACCGCGGTGACGACACCGTCCAGTGGCGTGACCGACCACCATCGGGGCGGCAGGAAGCGTTTCACCCGTCTGCCGTCGGCGGTGTCGAGTACGTGCAGGGCGCCGAGGGAGACGAGCGTCATCGCCACGCCGACGATCATCGCCAGCAGTTTCATCCACGTCGGCGAGCTGCTGTAGCGGGTGTCCAGCGTCGCCGAGAACGTCAGGCCAGGTGGTGCCGGACCGGACAGGTCGGTGAACACGCCGACGATCTGGGGGCGGAAGTCGTAGCCGCCGCGCTCACCGCGCAGGGGGGCGCCGGGGTCATCGGAGTCTGCGGGCTGCGTGAGTCCGACGAATTCGCCTGTCACCTTGTCCGCCCGGGCGGTGAAGACCAGCCGCTGGCATGCGGGGCTGAGCACCTGGTCCAGCGGTGCGCTGACGACAGGGGTGTTGCGGACGATGACGAGCAGGTCGTTGTTGACGCGCTCGATGAGCAGGCCGCGGTCGATGGCCTTGGGCGCCTGTTTGGGCACCGTCGACAGCAGTACGGTGCGGCCCCGGTTCTGTTGGCCGGCCAGACCCGCCGCGGCGCTGCACGGCACCTCGATCGTGAGGTCGGTGGCCACGTAACCGATCAGGGGTGCGTCCACGCTTTGCAGCACGCCGTTCTGGGGCCAGTTGAGCGTGGCGGTGGTCTGTGTGACCGGCAGCAGAGGGGTGGCGAGCGCGAGAGCCGCGCCGACGAGACCCGCGACGATGGCGATGATTCGCGCTGTCCGGTGGTTCGTCCCCTCTCCGGTCACGGGGGTTGATCCTAATTGGGACGCCGAATGGCCAGCACGAACGGCCCGATGTCGGATACGTCGAAGCGTGAATCGTCGAACAACGCCTCATCGAGGGCCACGTGATAGCGCCGCACATTCGGCTGGTTGGGGTACACGTCGGAGGCCAGGCGCAACGTGTAGGTGTCGTCGGCGCCGCGACGCATCAGGAAGACGGTCGGCGCCTTCCACGGCAGCGAATCGAGTGCCTCGACGAATCGGTCGGCCTCGGTCAGCGTCGCCCAGCCTTCGATGGCCTCGGCCCGCTTCTCGAATTGCGCCAGTGGATTGGCGTAGTGCGACGTGAGTCCCTGGAACCCGTAGTAGGGGTAATAGGACAGGAAGCTGTAGTCCGCCGTGAGCACGACGGTCTCGTCGCGCGGCAGTCCCGTCACCTCGCGGATCCTGGCGTCGATCTCGCGGTAGTAGCGTTCGGCGCCGGGCGGTCGGCGGTCGGCGCGCTGGCCGTCGCCGTCGGTGTCGGTGTAGGCGACGACGATGTCGGGGCGCAGCACGTCGGGGATGTCCTGGCTGAAGGTCACCGCGCCGACGGCTCCGAGCGCCGCGGCGGCGGCGACGACACGCCTGCCTGTCTGCGGTTCGTACCGCCGCGCGATCGCCAGCGTGGTCTCGATGAAGCCGAACGCGCCTGCGGCGGCCAGGAGCACGGTCAGCGTCGGCTGCAGCCGGAACGACAACAGCGTGGTTCCGGCGAGCGTGGTGAGCATCGACAGCAGCGACCACGCGTAGACCGCGAGCACGGCGACGGCCAGCGCGCCTGCCCGGGTGGAGGAGCGGGCGCGCCACACCAGCCACAGCGCGCCGAGCATGCACAGTGCGCCGAGCAGCGTGAAGTGCAGCATGGGGAATTCGAGCTCGGCGCCCGCCGACGGCAGGTAGTGCTGAGCCGTGCCCGAGTCGGCGGGTTTGTCCTTGAGCGCGGCCAGCAGCCACGGACCCAACCCGATCAGCCACATGGCCGCCGAGATCGCCGCGATGACGAGCAGTCGCAGCAGCGGGCCCACGGAAC
>CAZOIX010000798.1:0-2623 GCA_964579685.1 uncultured Mycobacterium sp. | reverse complement strand
TCGTGGTGCCGTCCGACAGCCGTTCCATGTCGATCGGCAGCCGGTTGGCCACCACGACGAAGTCCGAATCTCCGGAGCTGACCTTCCGGCCGCTCCCCGGATTCACTTACGCCTCGAGCTTCGAGGGTCCAATGCCGAGCATCGACAAGAAGACCCGGCATTCGTCCGCATCGTTTGCGTACGCGGCTACGACGCGCCTGGCCTGGCGTGCGGTGCTGTCGGCAAGCGGTTCGACGTCGCCGAGTTCGGCGGGATCAGATTTCGCAGGCATATGACAACTCTAAGCGACGATGCCCGCGACCTCTGTTCCGAGGTTTGGAATGGCTAGTTCGTCACCGTCGGGCTGTGACCCACCGTCGACTGTGGCACCGGCTGCGGTCCAGCCGCCTGGCCCTCCTCCGCAAGGCCGATGCACTCACCGGTGTTGTTGCCGGTGCACGGGATGGAACCCCCGCCGCCCGGCAGATTCACCGACGGCACATCCGGGTTGGCGGCATTCGTCGAGAACGGCGACGGACCCGAATTGGGAACGGTGTGGGGGACGCAATTGCCCGTGAACTGATCGGCCTCTTCACCGCCTGGGCAACCCTGCGCAACCGGCGCGATGTCCGTGCTCGGCACTGCGAATACGGCGATTGCCGGGGCCGCAGCAACGGCGACCGCGAAGCCACCGGCAAGGATCAGTCGTCGAGCTGAGAGCTGAATGGTCGCCATCGTCACGCTTTCTGTAAGTAGACCGTGTCGTCGGCATGGATTGTATGGAAGCTGCAGCATTTCTGCACAGCTTCCGTGAGTTCCCTGCTATTTACCTACGGGCTGGAACTTACCTACGGGCTGGAACTGAATGTCGAATGGGGGACCACGTTCGGCATCATCGATTGGTCCTCTGCAAGACCGATGCACGCGCCCGAGTCGTTGCCGGTGCACGGAATGCCGTCGATCTCCGGAACATCGGGATTGGCCGCCGTCGTGGTGAATCCCCCGGCGCCGCTACCCGGCACCAGGTAGGGAACACAGGTCGTGGTGAACGAGTCAGACTCCTCACCGCTCTTGCACTGGGCTTGGGCAACTGAAGGCTCGGGTGTCGACAACGCGGCGATCGCCGGCGCGGTGGCCGATGCGATGACGAAGGCGCCGATCACAAGGTGTCGCCGGATCGCGAATGTGGGATTGGCCATTCCCCGATCCTAGAGGCCGGCCGCGTGATCCGGTGGACGTTCGGCATGCGGCGCCCCGGCCCTGCTACGGACTGGAACTCACGCTGGTATGTGGCTGCACCAGTGCGCCCTGAGCCTGCTGACCTTCGGTGAGGCCTATGCACTGACCAGAATTGTTGCCACTACACGGGATGCCGTCGACAGCGGGGAGGTCGGGATTACCCGGAATCGCCGAGAACGGTGGCGGCGAGTTCGGCACCAGGTCCGGGGTGCACGTGCTGGTGTAGACATCCTGGGATTCGCCCGCGGGGCAGGTTGCCATCGCCGTCGCAGGGGCTTTGGCCCCCAGCACCGCCCCGAGGGGCGCACTCAGTGCGGCCAGCGCGAATCCGCCGGCCAGGATGAGTCGGGGCGCGGTGATCCTGGGTGTGGCCATCTGGTCGCTTCCCCCTGTTTGCCAAATATGCGATAAGCGTCGCGTAGAAATGCCCACGCTGCTCTTTGATCGCTGAAGTCTGCTTGTAGCAAGGGTAATACGGTGGCGCGCGATATGGGCAGGCGTCGGGCTGTGACTCCGCTACACGTTTGCTGTTGCACCGCTGAGCGGCCGCTTGGCACGGCACCCGTAATGTGCAGGTTGTCTTACAACGCGAACGAGGTGGTCAGCTGTGGCTAGCCCTGATCTGACAAGTGCCGGACCGGCCGGACAACAGGTCACTTACGAGACGCTGGACGACGGGCGGATCGCGCGCATCTGGCTCAACCGGCCCGACGCCCAGAACGCCCAGTCACGAACTCTGTTGGTGCAGCTGGACGAGGCCTTCGGTCGTGCTGAGGCCGATGACCAGGTTCGGGTCGTGATCCTGGCGGCCCGCGGCAAGAACTTCTCGGCTGGGCATGATCTCGGCTCTGAGGAAGCGCTGTTGGAGCGCAAGCCAGGGCCCGACCAGCATCCGACGTTCTCGATCAATGGTGCGACGCGGAGTGCCGTGGCGGAGAAGACCTATCTGCAGGAATGGCACTACTTCTTCGAAAACACCCGCCGCTGGCGGGATCTGCGCAAGATCACGGTCGCGCAGGTGCAGGGCAGCGCGATCTCGGCCGCGTTGATGCTCATCTGGGCGTGCGATCTGATCGTCGCCTCCGACGACGCAAAGTTCAGTGACGTCGTGGCCGTCAGGATGGGCATGCCCGGGGTGGAGTATTACGCGCACCCATGGGAATTCGGCGCACGCAAGGCAAAAGAGCTTCTGCTGACTGGTGATTCGATCGATGCGGAGGAGGCGTACCGCCTGGGGATGGTGTCGAAGATCTTCCCGCGCGATGAACTCGAGGACAAGACGCTCGACTTCGCCCGGCGCATCGCCGAGCGACCCACCATGGCCGCGCTGTTGGTCAAGGACTCGGTCAACGCCGCGGCCGACGCGACCGCGTGCCTCGCCGCGGCGCTCGCGGCAGAGCTGCGC
>CAZOIX010000797.1:0-2626 GCA_964579685.1 uncultured Mycobacterium sp. | reverse complement strand
CGTCCCGGGTGACCGGGTTCGGTGAGTCGGCGGGCGCCACGTCGGTGCTGGCGCTGCTGGCGAGCCCCGCCGCCGGCGGGCTGTTCCACCGGGCGATCGCACAGAGTCCGCCGTTGCCGCTGATCGGTGATCGCGAGACCCGGGCCAGGCAGGCACATGAATTCCTGAAACGGTTGGGCGTTGAACCGGCCGAGGTCAAGGGGCTGCCACAGCGCCAGCTGCGGCGCGCCGCAGGCATGTTGCAGCTGAAGAGTGCGTCGAACACCCCCAATCTGGCCTACGGGCTGACCCACGGGGTCGACCTGCTGCCGCGTCATCCCGTGGACGCCGCCCGTGCCGGGACCATCGAGTCGGTGCCGCTGATCATCGGGACCAACAGCCACGAGGCGTCGATGTTCGCGTGGACGAAGCCGCCGATGCTGCCGACCACCAAGGCGTCCATCAACGCCTACCTGGACCGCGTCGCCCCGGACGCCAAGGATCAGGTCCTGGCCGCATATCCGGACTATCCGAGGCGACGGGCGCTCCTCGCGTTCGGCTCCGATGCGATGTTCGGGGCCCCGGCGTGGGCGTTCGCCGATGCGTACAGCGCGGTGGCCCCGACCCACATGTATCGGTTCGACCATTTCGGCTGGAGCCTGCGGGTGCTGGGACTGGGCGCCACGCATGGCAGCGAGATCGTGCACGTCCAGCACAGTTACGCGTCGTTCATCGGACGTAAGCTCCATCCGCTCGGGCGTCGGTTACAGCCACCGGTCGGCAGGCGTATGCAGCGGGCTTGGCTGGACTTCGCCGCCAGAGGCTGGAACACCGGGCAGATCCAGTGGTCGAACGGCCACGATTGGCCGGTCTACGACACCGAGCGCCGGTTCACCCGCATCATCATGACCACCCGCGACACCGTGACGGAGGACCCCGACGCCGAGCGCCGAAAGGTCTGGGCAGGCCTGTATTGAGCCCAATCAGGTGACCGTGAACCGCTTGTCCGAGTAGTCGCGCAGGTTGTAGAGGAACTTCTGGAACGTGCGCGCCATGATCGGCTTGCCCAGCGTCATGCCGAGGCGACCCGCAACACCCTTGGGCTTCATCGCCATCACCCACGTCAGATGGCAACCGGCCGTCGTCTCGACGACCCGATAGTCCTCGGCAAACGCCGAGATCGTGCTGCTGGATGCCTCGTTGAAGCGAAAAGCCATGTGGGTGAACGGTTCCCATGCCAGGAACTCTTCGTCGCCGACGATGCCGCCGCGCATGTTGACGGTGCGGGTGGTGCCGATACCGCGCGGTTCGGGGCTGGTCCACGTCACCTTGGTGATCGCCGTCGCCCATTGCGGCCACGACTCGGCGTCGCCGAGCACCTCGAAGAGCTGCTCGGGCGTGATGTTCAGGTCCACGGTGCTGACGAACCGAAACGGTGCGGTCTCGATGAAGTCCAGGTCGACCCGTTCACATGCGTGCATGGCCATACACGTTAGCCGAACCTGTCTAGCCGGGACCGTCGCTGGCGGCCGCCAGTAGCGGCACCACGACGTTGCTGATGGGTGTCGGCAGCCCGTATTCGGCGGCCTTGCGGGCGATGACGCCGTTGCGGATGTCCCATTCCAATGGACGGTGTGCCTCGCGGTCGGTGAGCATCGACGTCGTGATGTCCGCGGGGGACTGACGGAACAGGTTCATGATCTCGTCGATCACCTCGTCGCCGAGGTCGGCCCCGTCGGCGCGTGCGACCACGAGGCATTCGGTGAGATAGTCACGTGCCAGCGCGGCGACATCCTCGCGATGGAACATGCCCATGCGTCGTCCCGTCAGCACCATCAACCCGACGACGGCGTTGACGAGCAGCTTGCGCCAGGCCGCGCTGATGAAGTCCGGGTCGAGCTCGACCGAAATGCCCGCGCCCTCGAACAACACCGCGAGCCTCTCGGCGGCTTCAGAGACAGGCAGCACCAGCCGAACCCCGGTACGCAGCCGGACCCACCCGTGCGGATCCGGTTCGGCTGAGATCCAGATCGCCGCGGGCACCACCGCCGACGTCGGGCAGAACCGGCCGACGCGCTCCACCTGCTCGACGCCGTTCTGCAGCGCACACACCACGGTGTGGTCGTCGCACAGCCTGGCCAGCCACGGGCCTGCCTGCAGGTTCTGGGTGTCCTTGACCGCGACCAGCACCACGTCGACGGCTTGTCCGATATCCGCCGGATCGGTCAACACCGGCCCCGGAACGACGATCGGGGCTCCGTCGTCGGGCCTGACCTCGATCGACTCACGTGCGGTTCGCCCGCACAAGGTCACCTGATGGCCGGCGGCATGAAGCAGGGCAGCGACCGTCGATCCGATGGCGCCGGGTCCGACGAGTGCGATGCGGGTGCCCACCAACGCCAAGCTACCGGCCGCGGCGGCCCCACTACACTGTGGCAGTCGTCCGTCAGGCCATTCACAGGAGAGTTCGTGCTGCGCAGTCATGCCGCCGGTTCGTTGCGGTCCGCCGACGCCGGTCAGCAGGTGACACTGGCCGGATGGGTCGCGCGTCGCCGTGACCACGGCGGTGTCATCTTCATCGACCTCCGTGATTCGTCCGGCGTATCACAGGTGGTCTTCCGTGACGCGGACGTGCTCGCCAATGCGC
>CAZOIX010000796.1:0-2635 GCA_964579685.1 uncultured Mycobacterium sp. | reverse complement strand
GAAGAACAAGGTGGTGATCGTTCCCTGCCTTCTGTACAAGGCGCTCACCACCGGCGGTCGTATGGTGCCGCGAAATCTGGTGCGAGCCGTGACGAAAGTCATCGGTCGCGGCCGAGATAGAACCTAAGACGCGTCAACCGTGTCCGTACGTTCGGTCCTCGCGGCCCTCACCGCGGTCGTGCTGGTGGCCTCGGCCTGCTCCAGCGACGACGCCGTCGACACCTACGCCGCCCAGACCGTGCCCATCGGCGAATCACTGGCGATTCTGGGCTGGAACATGTCGGTGTCGAATATGCGGTTCGACGGTGACAACGTCCTCATCGATGTCGACGCCGCGGCGTCGGGCGACGGTAAACACGCCGATCCGAAGGACATGCGCTTCGGTCTCTACGGTGCGCTGGCGCATCCGCTCGAGGCCCCCGCGGTCGGGGGATGCCGCGACGTGACGGACCTGGCCGTGCAGCCGTTGTCGTCGCCGACACCCGAGCGGCTCACGGGCACGGTGTGTCTGGGGCCTGCGGTTGATCAGTCCCAGGTGCGCGGGGTCTATGTGTATTCGACCGGAGACCGGATGCCGAACACCACCACCGCGTATCCCGTGGCGTTCCCCGTCGGGCTGCCGCAGACCAAGGACGACGTCACCGGGCTCACCCTCAAGACCACCAGTGTGGACGCGTTCCGCGCCGACGGCGCGATGATCGACCCCGCTGCACTGGGTGACCCCGATGCCTTCACGGGCAATGGCTACATGCTGCTCGGGCTCGAGATCAACGGTCTGGCAGAGCAATATCGCGATGTCTCGCGGCGCCGGGGCGGACCCACGATGGTCGTGATGGCCCCGACGTTGCCGGTGCCGGGGCTCAGCCATGCATGTGATGTCTACGGTCCGTCGGTGCTGGTGCTTCCCGAAAGCTCCCGCGACGCCGTCCAGGTGCGCGTCACGCTCTGCACGCAGGGAAACATGAACGATGCGCTGCTGTATCCCACCTTGTCGCTGATCGGCACGCACGCCGGGTTGTGGACGACAGATGAGTGACGCCGGCCCCACCGAATGGGGTGAGAGCCCCGGCGTCGGTCCGTGGCGGGGTCCGCTACCGGACGATCCGCGCTACGACCCTGCGCTGCTGCGTGACGGCGACACCCGCAATGTCGTTGATGCCTACCGCTATTGGACGCGTGAGGCGATCGTTGCCGACATCGACGAGCGCAGGCACCCGCTGCACATCGCCATCGAGAACTTCGGCAACGACGCCAACATCGGCGCGGTGGTCCGCACGGCCAACGCCTTCGCCGTCGACACCGTGCACATCGTCGGGCGGCGGCGCTGGAACCGCCGTGGGGCGATGGTGACCGATCGATATCAACGCCTGCGCCATCACGACACCACCGCCGAGTTGCTCGCGTTCGCCGCCGATGCGCGGCTGACCGTCATCGCGGTCGACAACGTGCCGGGCGCGGCGCGACTGGAGTCGACGAGCCTGCCTCGCGAGTGTCTGTTGATCTTCGGGCAGGAGGGACCGGGTATCACCGACGACGCCAGGGCCGGCGCCGCCGCCACGGTATCGATAGCCCAGTTCGGCTCGACCCGCAGCATCAATGCCGGTGTCGCCGCCGGCATCGCGATGCACGCCTGGATCGCTCGACATGGGGACATTTCGGCGGCCTGGTAGGGCAGGATCGAACCATGGATCAGCTATGGGCCAATCGCGCCGGCAGCGCCGAAGCGGCGATCACCAAGCGCCATCTGAAAAAGCTGTGGGCCCTCCCGGGAACACAACTGGGCGTCGTCGGCTGGCCCGCGGTACGTAAGTATCGGATGTTCGGCACCTGGCACTACTGGTGGCAGGCGCACCTGCTGGACTGCCTGGTCGACGCCCAGCTGCGTGACCCGCAGCCCCAACGGAAGATCAAGATCGCCCGACAGATTCGTGGCCACCGGCTGCGCAACACCTTGCGGTGGACCAACGACTACTACGACGATATGGCGTGGTTGGCCATCGCCCTGGAACGCGCCGCCCGCTTGGCCGGCGTCGAGCGGCCGAAGGCACTGGACACACTGGCGGAGCAATTCCTCAATGCCTGGGTGCCCGAGGACGGTGGTGGAATCCCTTGGCGCAAACAGGATCAGTTCTTCAACGCCCCCGCCAACGGTCCGGCGGCGATTTTCCTGGCCCGCCACGACCGGCTGCGACGGGCGCAGCAGATGTCGGACTGGCTCGACGAAACACTGATCGACCCGGAGACTCATCTCGTGTTCGACGGCATCAAGGGCGGCTCGATGGTGCGGGCGCAGTACACCTACTGCCAGGGGGTGGTGCTCGGCCTGGAAACCGAACTCGCGCAGCGCACCGAGGACGCCGACCACGCCAAGCGGGTGCATCGTCTCGTCGCCGCAGTGCGCGACAACATGGCCCCCGAGGGCATCATCAAGGGCGCCGGCGGCGGTGACGGCGGCTTGTTCAACGGCATCCTGGCGCGCTACCTGGCACTGGTGGCCACGTCCCTGCCGCGCAACGACGCCGACGACGATACGGCCAGGGACACCGCCAGGAGGTTGGTGCTGACCTCGGCGGAGGCAGCGTGGGACAACCGGCAGTCCGTGGACGACCTGCCCCTGTTCGCCGCCTTCTGGGAC
>CAZOIX010000795.1:0-2637 GCA_964579685.1 uncultured Mycobacterium sp. | reverse complement strand
TCGGGCGGATCGGCAACCACGCCGAGATCCTGTTCACCGACTGTCGCGTTCCGGCTGACCACCTGATCGGCGCCCCCGGCGAGGGATTCCAGCTGGCGCAGCAGCGTCTCGGCGGCGGGCGCATCCACCATTCGATGCGCTGGCTCGGACAGGCCCAGCGCGCCCTCGACATCATGTGCGAGCGCGCGGTCTCGCGGTCCTCGCACGGTAGACGCCTTGCCGATCACCAGATGATCCAGGACTATATTGCGTTGTCACACATGGAGATCCAGGCGGCTCGGCTGCTCACATTCCAGACGGCGTGGAAGATGGACAAGTTCGGCGCGTCCGCGGTTCGCGCCGACCTCGGGATGATCAAGGCTCACGTGTCCAAGGTCGTGCTCGGCGTACTCGACCGGACCATTCAGGTGTGCGGCGCACTCGGCTACTCCGCCGACCTGCCCGTCGAGTCCTGGTACCGCACAACGCGATTCGGACCGATCGGCGATGGTCCGGACGAACTGCACAAGTCGGTGCTGGCCCGCACGATCCTGCGGAATTACGAACCGGTCGAGGGGTGGCCGAGCGAACACATCCCGAGTCGCAGACCGGCTGCCGAGAAGAAGTGGGCGTCGCTGCGGGCGGAGGCCGGGCTCGCATGAGCGAGTCTGCCGCCCTGCAGAATTACCTCGACGAGCAGCTCGGCGACCGGACACCCGTGACGGTCACGCCGATGCCCGGCGGCGGCTCGTGTGAAATCTTCGCCGTCGACCGCGGCGCCGACCGCTGGGTGCTGCGCCGTGCGCCGCGCCATGCCAGTTCCTCGACCGCGCATGACGTGTTGCGGGAGTTCCGCTTCCTCGACGCCATCAAGGACGAGCCCGTGCGCATCGCCCGGCCTGTGCTGTGCTGCGACGACCCCGGGGTCTTCGGTTCACCGTTCTATGTGATGAAGCGCGTCGACGGGGTACCGGTGCGCAAGGCGATCCCGTCGGCGTGGGTCAGCGCCCCGGACACCCACGGCCAGGCCCTTGAACAACTGATCGACGCATTGGTGGAGATTCATTCGGTGGATTGGAAGCGTTGCGGCCTTGACGATTTCGCGCATACCGAGAGGTACCTGTCGCGTCAGATCACCCGGTGGCTCGCCCAGTTGGACTCCTACGGCGGTCGGGAGTTGCCCGCCGCGCGGCGCATCGGCGAATGGCTCGACGCCCGGCGTCCGGTAGACCAACCGGCGGCGCTCGCGCACGGCGACTACAAGCTGGACAACGTGTTGTTCGCCCCCGACGTGCCGCCGCGGCTGCTGGCCGTCGTCGACTGGGAGATGGCGTCGATCGGCGATCCGTTGGTCGACCTCGCGTGGGCGATGATCTTTCACCCCGGACCAGGCGGCACCATGCCGCTCGGCATGGCAGGCGAGTCGCGCTTCGCGCTCGAACATCTGCCCGCCGGGTCTGCCCTGATCGAGCGCTACGCGAGTACATCGGGCCGCGACGTCACCGACATCGGTTGGTACGACGTGTTTTCCCGGTGGAAGCTGGCGATCGTCCTCGAAGGCAGCTATGCCAAGTTCGTGCGGGGCCTTTCGGACAAGCCTGTACACGAGTTGTTCGGAGCCCAGGCCGACCTGCTGCTGGCAGGCGCCGGCGACCTGATCGAGAGAGGAGACGTCTGAGGTGACACGAGCAGCCATCGCACCCCCGGTGCTGTCGTTGGAGGGTCGCGGCGCGCTGGTGACCGGAGGTGGCACCGGAATCGGCAAGGCGTGTGCGGCGGCGCTGGCAGAGGCAGGTGCGGCGGTCGTGATCTGCGGGCCCGACCTCGCCGTTCTCGAAGCGGCGGCCGAGCAGATGCCCGGTGTGGTGCGCAGCGTCGTCGCCGACGTCACCGACGAAGCCCAATTGTCGGCGGCGGTCGACGCGGCCTGCGTCGACGGTGCGTTGGACATCGCCGTCGCCAATGCGGGCGTCCCGATGCCGGGTTCGGTCCTGCATATCGCCGACGAGCATTGGATGGGGCCGATCGGCGTGAATGTCCTCGGTACGGCGCACACCATCAAACACGCCGCGAGGCGGATGACCGATAAGGGCGGTTCGATCGTCGCGATCTCGTCGATCGCCAGCTTGCGCCCCGCCTCGTTCATGGCGACCTACAACGTCACCAAGGCCGCCGTCGACGAGATGGTGCGCACCTGTGCAGCAGAGCTCGGCCGCTTCGGTATTCGTGTCAACGGGGTGCGGCCGGGCTGGGTGGCCACCGAAACCGTTGCCGCGACAACCACTTCGGAGAACATGGCGATCATCCGCGACGGTACGCCACTGGCGGGTCTGAGCATGCACGACGGGCTGGGTCGGCCCGAGGACGTCGCGCGCGCGGTCGTCTATTTCGCCTCCGACTACTCCGGATGGGTCACCGGGCAGCTGCTCGGCGTATGCGGCGGATCGTCTCTGCCGCCACCGTCGGGCGACTTCTCCTACGTCGCGAGGATGCTGTTCCCCGACGACATGGCGCGCGATTTCGGCCAGGTGGGCTGATGCCGAAGGCCAACGGCTTCGAGCTGGCCGCCGACGAGATCGTCGCGGCCGCGGTGGAGATCTTCCTCGAGCAGGGGCTGGATGCGGTGAGCATGCGCAGCGTGGCAGCGCGGCTTGGGGT
>CAZOIX010000794.1:0-2641 GCA_964579685.1 uncultured Mycobacterium sp. | reverse complement strand
GGTCGCCGCGCGCCGCTGCCGCTGCCGGTGAAGACTTCCTATGCCTGGGCGGAGGCGAGGCACGGCCACGGAGATCCTGAGCAGCGGGCCGGCTACAAGTGGCGGTCGGGCAGGTATCCGGGCGAGGAGGACGAGCCGGCCTACCAGCTCGCCTTCGGGAAAGGCACCTGGCTGAAACACCTCGTCGAGCGGGGACTCGACGGCTACGCAGGCCGGCTCTGGCTGCCGATGCTCGGAGCGCTGGAATGACCATGCGCCCATTCGATCTGCTGGGGCCGTTGCCTGCCGAGCGGTCGACCACTGTGCTGGAGGCCAGCGCGGGGACGGGTAAAACCTTCGCCCTCGCGGGTCTGGTGACTCGCTATATCGCCGAGGGGGTTGCGACGCTGGATCAGATGCTGCTGATCACCTTCAGCCGCGCCGCGACACAGGAGCTGCGCGACCGAGTGCGCCGCCAGATCGTCGACGCCGTACGTGCTTTCGATGACGAGTCGGCGATCGGCGACAACGACATCATCCGAAAGCTGCTCGGCGGCACCGGTGATGAACGGCAGGAGCGGCAGCGACGACTCCGCGACGCACTGGCGGCCTTCGACGCCGCTACCATCGCGACCACACATCAGTTCTGTCAACTCGTGCTCAGATCGCTCGGCGTGGCCGGGGACACCGACAGCGGTGTGACGCTGGTGGAAAGCCTCGACGAGTTGGTCACCGAGATCGTCGACGACCTCTACCTGCGGCACTTCGGCCGCGAGAAGGACAACCCGCTGCTTGCCCATCCCGACGCACTCCGGCTGGCCCGTGAGGTGGTCGACCATCCGGCGACCGAGCTGCGCCCCTCCGATCCCGATCCGGACTCGCGGGCCGCCGTATGTCTGGGGTTCGCGGCGGACGTCAAGACGGAACTGGAGAAGCGAAAGCGGCAGCGGGGAATTCTCGGCTACGACGATCTACTCACTCGGCTCGCTGACGCACTCAAAGACCGCGACTCGGCGGCCCGCACGCGAATGCACCAACGCTGGCCGATCGTGATGGTCGACGAATTCCAGGACACCGATCCCGTGCAGTGGCAGGTGATCGACCGCGCGTTCACCGGCCAGTCCACGCTGATCCTGATCGGCGATCCCAAGCAGGCCATCTACGCGTTCCGCGGCGGCGACATCGTCACCTATCTGTCGGCGTCAGCGACCGCGGGGACGCAGATGACGCTCGGCACCAACTGGCGCAGCGACGGGGCCCTTGTCGACCGACTCCAGGCGGTGCTGCGCGGCGCCCAACTCGGGCACGAGCGGATCGTCGTGCACGATGTCGAGGCACGCCACCAGGGCACCCGGTTGGCAGGTGCTCCGAACCCCGATCCGTTCCGGCTCCGCGTGGTGGGCCGGGATGCGTTCGGCCGCAGCGGAACCAACGTCATTCTCATCGACCAACTACGCAGCCACATCGCCAAGGATTTGGCCGCCGACATCGGCGGTCTGCTCGGCTCGGCCGCGACGTTCGGCGGCAAGAAGATCCACGCAGGCGATATCGCAGTGATCGTGGAGAAACACCGCGATGCCCGGGTCTGCTACCGCGCGCTGCGCGCGGCCGGGATTCCCGCCGTGTACACCGGCGATTCGGACGTCTTCACCTCCGATGCCGCCCAGGACTGGCTGGCGCTGTTGGAGGCCTTCGACCAGCCGCACCGCCCCGGCGTCGTCCGGGCCGCCGCGGCCACCATGTTCTTCGGTGAAACAGCTGGATCGCTCGTCGAGGGTGGCGACGAGTTGACCGACCGAGTCGCAGAGACATTGCGGGAGTGGGCAAGTCATGCGCGCGAACGCGGTGTGTCGGCGATCTTCGAAGCCGCCCAGCTTGGCGGGATGGCCGACCGCGTGCTGTCATGGCAGAACGGCGACAGGATGATGACCGACCTCGCACACGTGACTCAGCTGTTGCAGGAAGCTGCCCATCGCGAGCACTTCACGCTCCCGGCGCTGCGCGACTGGTTACGCGCGCAGCGCGAGGATCGCTCCGGCGCGCAAGAACACGCCCGCCGGCTCGACAACGACGCGGCCGCTGTCCAGGTCATGACGGTATTCGTCGCCAAGGGACTGCAGTTTCCCGTGGTGTATCTGCCGTTTGCGTTCAACAACAACGTGTTCGACCCCGAACTGGTGCTGTACCACGAGGGCGACACCAGGTGCCTGCACGTCGGTGGGCCCGACAGCCCGGACTTCACTGCGGTCGCGAAACTGGGGCGCCAGGAAGACGCCAGCGATGACAGCCGCCTGATGTATGTCGCGATGACACGGGCCCAGGCACAGGTGGTTGCGTGGTGGGCGCCGTCGCGGGACGAACCCACCGGCGGGCTGTCGCGTCTACTGCGAGGCCGGGTGCCCGGAGAGTCGGTGATACCGGACATCGTGTCGCCGGTGAAGGTCACCGACGACGAGGCGATGACGAGGTTCAAGGAGTGGGCGGCAGTCAACGGACCGTCCATCGAGGAATCGGTCGTGCAGTCCGTCACGTCGCAGCCGCCGGACGATACGCCAATCGAGTTCCAGGCAAGGCACTTCCACCGCTCGATCGACACCTCGTGGCGTCGCACCTCCTACAGTGGCCTGATCCGCGCCGCCGAGTCGACGCCGGTGAGCAGTGA
>CAZOIX010000793.1:0-2644 GCA_964579685.1 uncultured Mycobacterium sp. | reverse complement strand
CTGTGAGGCCATCTGCACGCCCATCTGCGTGCCCTGCTGCAGCGGCTGCCCCTGGTGTGCGGCGTCATCGGCCCTCTGCACCTGGCCTTCGGCGCGCTGGGCGGCCATGTTGCCCTGCGCCGCCGCATTGCCGGTATTCAGCCGCGCGCTCTCCATCGTCGACACGGCGCTGACCTGCGCGATCGCCGCGTTGCGCACCGCGGCCGCCGGTGCCATGGCCGCGGCTGCTCCGAGCGCCGCGCCCACGACCCCTTCGCCGACACCGGGCACGACGATCGGCTTGGGCGGGGCGATCATTTCGAACATCAGGTTCATCAGGGTTTCTGCCTGGTAGACATCCATCGCCCCGGCGGCCTGGTTCCACATCCGGATGAAGTAGTCGGCCTCGTTCAGCGCGATGGGGATGGTGTTGACCCAGAAGAAATTGGTGGCCTCCAGCACCGCATGGGTGATGTGGTTCTGCTCGATCTCCGCCAGCGGTGGGGTGGTCGCCATCGCGGCGGTATAGGCGGTCGCCTGCGCCGTCGCCTGCAGTGCCCGTTTCATCGCCTGCGCGGAAACCGTCCGCAGCCAGATGACCATGGGCATGGTCGAGGAGACGGCACGCTCGCTTGCCGCGCCACTCCACACCGAAGTCAGGGAAGCCAGGCTCGCGGCCAGTTCGTCGGCCTGCGTCTCCAGCGAAATGGCCAGCGCTTCCCACCCTGCGGCAGCCTGCAGCATGGGAGCCGCCCCGGCACCCATCATCAGCCGCGCAGTGTTCACCTCCGGCGGCATTCCATGCCACAACATCGCTTGCCGATTTCTCGCCTGTAGGTCAGCGAGTTGTCAGAAGTTGGCGGCGTTCGCGCCGTCGACCGCGGAGTAGATGCCCGCGATCTCCATGTACGCCGCACCCGCGCGGGACAGCTCTTCCTGAGCAAACGTGTTCAGGGCGAGTGCCTCGATGCCTTCCTTCGCGAACGCGACGGCGGCCTGGGCCGAAACCTCGTCCGCACCTGCGGGCACCAGCGCAGAAACCGCAGCAGATGCCGTCGTCCCCGCGGCCAAGCCTCTGACACCGTTTGCGACTACCTGTGCGCCGATCCCGATCGCCGCAGGATTGTGCTCCATGGGTTGCATTTGCGATTTCTCCCTACATATTCAGAATTGCCTGGATATTCGATTATGAAGGACCTAGCAGGCATTGCTACAGCATCAGCAAGCATCTGGAATCTTCCCCCGACCCCACCGCCAGCGCTTTCAGCCCCGTTTGCTAGGCGTCTCTTGACAATACTAGCCGGGGCGCAGGGGTGCTCAGAACACTTCTTCTTCCGGTGGATCCACGTAGGCGGCCTGGATGACCTCTTTTGCGTCCGGCGAGACAAGAAATGCCTGGCCAGGGGGCCGGCGCTGCACCTTGATCTCCCGTGACGGAAAGTCTTGCTTCTCGCCGGAGAGGAACAGCGTCGGAGTACCCGCGCCATACGCAGCGCCCACGAATTTGTCCATGGTGGCCCGGTGCGCCTGACTCATCTGGCACGTCACGATGATGTGCAGACCGATGTCCGCCGCAGCGGGTAGCAACGGAAACAAGGGCGCCATCGGGGGCACCACGCCGCTCGCCGCGACGATCATGTGCCAGTCGTCGACCAGCAGCACCACGTCGGGGCCCTTCCACCACGACCTCGCCCGCAGTTGTGCCGTGGTGAGGTCGGGCGGTGGCAGCCGCTGCTTCAACGCGTGCGCCAGTGCCTTGACGGCTTCGTCCAGCGCCGCGCTGTTGCGGTTGACCGCCCCCGCATCCAACAGGTGCGATTCCGGCACCGCGTCGAGAAGACCCGACCGGAAATCCGCGAGCATGAACCTCACCTGCGACGGATCGTTGCGCGCGCAGATGGCCTGCGCCACCGCGTGCGCGATGCGTGTCTTGCCCGACTTCGGTGCTCCGAAGATCAACAGATGTGGCGTCATGTGCATGGGGTTGTATGCCACCGACAGGTCGGACTCGCGTACTCCCAGCGGCACCGCCCACCGCGTGCGGTAGTCGCTGTCCGGGCCTGGCGGGTTGGGGTCCAGCTCGTGCAGGAATATGCGCTCGGGCAGCACCCGCACCTTCGGCGCCTGTTCGGTGGTCTGAACGCTGATGGTCTGCACCGCATGCGACATCGCCCCGACGAGGTCGTCGGCGCTGTGCACCCCGTCGAGCCGGGGGACGCCCATCATCAAATGGTGTTTCTCCATCGACACCGCGCGGCCCGGCCGGTTCTGCGGAATCTCGCGGGTGATGCGGTCGATCTGGGTTTCGTTCACATCGCCGAGCCGGAATTCGATCTTGGTGCCGAGGTAGTCGCGGATACGTGATTTCAGCTCGGTCCATCGGGGCGTCGAAATCACGGTGTGCACGCCGAATTGCAGCCCCTGGCCTGCGAGGTCCTGAACCACGGGTTCCAGGTCGCCGAACTCCGCGACGAACGCCGGCCAGCCGTCGATGACCATGAACACGTCGCCGAACGGATCGGCGGCAGCGGGATGGTTCGGATCCTCACGCATCTGCCGATATGCCGCCATGGAACCGACGCGCAACTGCTTGAACAGGAGCTCACGTTGACGCAGAACGGCTTTCATCTCGGCGACGACGCGGTTCACCCGGTCCGGTTCCGAT
>CAZOIX010000792.1:0-2645 GCA_964579685.1 uncultured Mycobacterium sp. | reverse complement strand
GCCGCGGCGGCCGTGCGCGAGAGCCCGAGCAGCCGCGCCAGGCCCGCGTCGACGCGCATACCCGCCAGCCCTTCGGGAACCGGCATCGAGCGGGTGGTCACTTTGCCGAGTCGCCCCTTCTTCGGCCCACCGTGTCGAAGTCGAAACCGAACACCGACAGCGCGACGAGCAGGATCGCCCCGCCGACCACCGACGGGTCGGCGACGTTGAACACCGGCCACCACCCGACGGAGAAGAAGTCCACGACGTGGCCCCGAAGCGGACCGGGCGAGCGGAAGAACCGATCAACCAGGTTGCCCATCGCCCCGCCGAGGATCATGCCCAACCCCAGCGCCCACCATGGCGATACCAGGCGGCGGCCCATCCAGATGATGCCGATCACCACGACGGTCGCGATCAGGGTCAGCACCCAGGTATATCCGGTCGCCATCGAGAACGCGGCGCCCGAATTGCGAACCAGGGTCCACGTGACGGTGTCACCGATGATCGAGACGGGTTGGCCTGGGGTCAGCAGCCGCACGGCGAGAACCTTGGTGACGATGTCGGCGACGAGCACGATCCCTGCGACGGTCAGCAGCATGCGCAGCCGGCGCGGCGCACGCTGCTCCTCGGCCGACGGCGTCTCGGTGCCCGTCACCGGCTCGTCCGACGCCGAGGATTGATCAGTCACTCCCCCATCATTCCAAAGCCCGAATGCGCGAGAATTCCACCCATGGCTCGCCTCGTCGTCATCACCACCGGCGGCACCATCGCCACCAGTGCAGACGACCGGGGGGTGAAGCGCCCGACCCGCACCGGAGCCGATCTGACCTCCGGGCTCGACGTGGCGGTCGTTGACCTGATGGCGGTGGACAGCTCGATGCTCACGCTCGCCGACTGGGATCGGATCGGCGCGGCGGTGAACGCGGTGTCCGGCGTCGACGGTGTGGTGATCACGCACGGCACCGACACCATGGAGGAAACCGCGCTGTGGTTGGAGCTGACATTCGATGGAGAGCTCCCCGTCGTGATCACCGGCGCACAGCGCAGTGCTGACGCGCCCGACGCCGACGGGCCCCGAAACCTGCGCGACGCGCTGACGGTGGCCGGGAGCCGGCAGGCTCAGGGTCTGGGAGTCCTGGTGAGTTTCGCCGGCACGGTATGGCAGCCGCTTGGCCTGCAGAAGATCGCGACGACGGAGCTGCAGGGCTTCACAGGGTCCGCCGTCGGGTCGGTGACCGACGCGACGTTCACGGTGCACGCGGCGAAAAGCCGCCCGTTCATGGCGGCGACCTCGGCGGCCGACGCACCGCGGGTCGACACCCTTGCGGTGTATCCCGGCGGCGACACGGCGGCGATGGACGCCTGCGTGGCCGCCGGCGCGCGGGGCCTGGTGTTGGAGGCGCTGGGGTCCGGCAACGCCGGCGCCGCGGTGATTGACGGTGTGCGGCGGCACTGCGGCAACGGGGTGGCCGTCGCGGTCTCCACGAGGGTGCCCGGCGGGCGGGTCAGCCCCGGATACGGTCCGGGACACGAGCTGACCCACGCCGGGGCCGTGACGGTGCCGCGGCTTCGCCCGCCCCAGGCCCGGGTCTTGCTCATGGCCGCGTTGGCGACCGGATCACCCGTCGCGGATGTCTTCGCGCGCTGGGGCTGACAGCTCGTCGAGATACTCCGCCCAGTCCAGGCTGTCGACGGGATTCGCCCGGATGATGTCGGGATCGTCATCGCGCAGCGTGTGCACCCGCCCGGGACCGGTGCTGCGGGTCTCGAAGCGCACCGTCATCACGCCGTGGCCCGCGCCCTGAATCCACCCGTGCCCGTGCGCGGTGTGCGCGACGTCGTCGCCGACCCGCCAGGCCGGGGGTCTTGCGGTGGCTTCGGTCAGTGTCGGCGGAAGCCCGGTGCTCGACACCTCCTCGGCCACCAGCTCCAGATCCGGGAACAGTGACTCCTGCTGCACCTCGGACAGACCCGAAAAGCCAACGCCGACAAGGCGGATGGGCCCTACCTCGATGGGGTCCAGGAGTAGCCGGCGAGCGGTGGCGGTCAGAGTTGCGGCATCGGTGGTGGCATACGGCAGGGTCGCGGACCGGGTGAGGATGCTCATATCGGACTTCTTCAATTTGACGGTGACCGTGCGCGCCCCGCGACCGTCCTTCTGCAACCGGGTGTGGGCATGCTCGCCGATGCGCGCCGCTGCCTCCCGCAGCTGCTCCAGGGTGGTCAGATCCTCGGGAAACGTCGATTCGGCGCTGATCTGTTTGGCGGGGGAATTCTCGGCGACGGGCCGCTCGTCGATGCCCTGGGCCAGCCGATGCAGGGCCGCACCGACAGTGCCGCCGAGAATGTCGGCGGCTTCGGCGTCGCTCAGCGCGGCGAACGCGCCGATGGTGTCGATACCCAGGCGGTGCAGCTTCTCCTCGGCGACCGGTCCGATGCCCCACAACCGGCGCACCGGCAAGGCCTCCAGCAGCGTGCGCTCCTCGCTGCGGGCCACCACCCGGATGCCGTCGGGTTTGGCGAGGTCTGAGGCGATCTTGGCGACCTGCTTGCCCGATCCAGCGCCGACGCAGGCGATCAGCCCCGATACATCGAGCACCCTGGCCTTCAACCGGCGGCAGAACGCTTCGACATCGGCGGCCGCCGCGCCGGCGAGTTAGGCG
>CAZOIX010000791.1:0-2650 GCA_964579685.1 uncultured Mycobacterium sp. | reverse complement strand
CCGTGTGGCCCGCGTGAAGGGCGCACCGAACTCCGGCATCGTGTCGTATCCACGCCTGCGTGCGCGAGCGGCGTCGCGGCGAATCAACGTCTGCAGCCCCGCGAACGTCGCTTGATCGAGCACCATCCGCGTCAGCAGCCGGTTGTGCACGAACCCGAACGACATCCCCGACGCCGGATCCGCCCACCCCACGGAACCGGCCAGCCCCGCATGCCCGAAGCCCGGCATCACCCCGGGGATCGGCACCGAGTGGTATCCGAGATGGAATGACAGCGGCACCCAGATGTTGCGATCCGGTGCGTAACTCCGCTCGCCGGTCAAACCGTCCACCCGCTCGCGCGACAGCAACTGTGTCTCCTCGACGCGGCCGCCGTTGGCGATCGCGGAGTACATCTTCGCCAGGGCGCGCGCGGTCGCCACCCCGTTCGCGGCCGGGATCTCGGCATCCAGGAACGGGGTGTCGCCCTGCACGACGGCCTTCATGCCCGGGAAGTACATCGATCCGAATACCCCCGAGACCCCGAGGGCGGCCACCCGCGGGGCCACGACGTTGAACAACGGATTGGCCAGGGTGCCCTGAGGGGCGAGGATCTGCGCCGCCTGGGTCGGGGCGCCGGCCGGTGGCCGCCCCAGATGCAGTCCGTCGGTGTTGAGCGGCTCAGCCAGCTCCGTGCGGATCAGCTCCCGCATGCCCTTGCCGGTGACGGCGCGGCCGAGCCCCGACATCAGCCAGCCGTAGGTCAGCGCGTGATAGGCCTGATGGCCGTACAGCAGTCGATTGACCGGCGCGGCGGCGATTCGCTGTTCCATCGCCGCGTGGTCGAGCAGCTCGGCCTTGCCGACACCGTTGAGCTGGGACAGGCCGGCGCGGTGACGCATCACCTCGCGCACGGTGATGTCGGCCTTGCCGTTGGCGGCGAATTCGGGCCAGTGCTCGCTGACCGGTGTGTCGTAGTCGATCAGGCCGCGGTCGGCGAGCCGATGGATGACCGTCGATGCCAGACCCTTGGTGACCGAGAAAACCATCGCCCCGGTGTCGGCCGTCCAGTACTCGGTGCCGCGGCGGTCGGCGTAGCCGGTCCAGACGTCGACGACGGGTTCACCATGCAGGTAGACGCAGAGGGCACCGCCGCCGAAGCGCCGACCGGGAAAGAGCTTCGAGAAGGCCCGCAGGGTGCAGGCAAAGCTCGAGTCCGCCGCGCCCTGGATACCGTGTGGAAGCGCTGCGCTGCGCTCCGCGGATTTGACACCCGTCACAATGCATCCAATTTACCTGGAGCCCCGGCAAATAAACGGGGTGTTACCGAAAAGTTAGATTACTGCACTTCAGAGGCAGTCAAGATCTGTTGCGCAGCAAGCGCGGGCGTCAACTCCCCGTCGCGCACCTTGCGCTCCACCTCGGCCCGCATCTTCTTAACCGCCGGATGTGACAGCACACGGTCCAGCACCGTGTCGCGGACCATCGACCAGGTCCAGTCGACCTGCTGCGTGCGCCGCCGGGCCTCGAACTCACCCGCGTCGGTCAGCACCTCGCGATGTTTGAGCACGGTCTCCCAGAGCTCGACCAAGCCGTCACCGCTGAGGGCGCTCATCGTGAGAACCGGTGGGCGCCATAGTGTTTCACGTGGATAGATCAGCCGGATGGCGCCGGTAAGTTCGCGCGCGGCGGCCTTGGCCTCCACCGCGTGCTCACCGTCGGCTTTGTTCACCACCACGATGTCGGCCAGCTCCAGCACACCCTTCTTGATTCCCTGCAATTGATCGCCGGTACGCGCCAACGTCAGGAACACGAACGTGTCGACCATGTTGGCAACGGCCACCTCGGACTGCCCGACGCCCACGGTCTCGACCAGGATGACGTCGAACCCGGCCGCTTCCAGCAACACAATCGTTTCGCGGGTGGCGCGGGCGACCCCGCCCAGGGTCCCCGATGTCGGCGAAGGCCGGATATAGGCATCGGGATGTACCGCAAGCTTTGCCATGCGGGTCTTGTCCCCGAGGATCGATCCGCCGGTCCGCGTCGAGGACGGATCGACCGCCAGCACCGCGACGCGGTGTCCGTGCTCGATCAGGTACATGCCGAGCGCCTCGATCGTCGTGGACTTGCCGACGCCAGGCACCCCCGTGATACCGACATGCATGGCACCGCCCGCTTCGGGCATGAGTTCCAGCAGCAGTTGTTGCGCCTGCTCGCGGTGATCGGTGCGGGTGGACTCGACAAGGGTGATGGCCTTGGGCAGCGCCGCCCGGTCGCCTCTGCGAACGGCTTCGGCCAGTTCAGAGACCGAGGTCATCTACTTCAGGGTGTAGCCGAGACGCTCGGCGAGCTTGTGCAGCAGGCCGATGGCGGCGTCGGCGATCACCGTGCCGGGCGGGAAGATCGCGGTGGCTCCCGCGGCGTATAGCTCGTCGAAGTCCCCGGGCGGGATCACCCCACCCACGACGATCATGATGTCCGGCCTGCCCGCCTCGGCGAGCGCCTCACGTAACGCCGGCACCAGCGTCAGATGACCGGCGGCCAGCGACGAGACGCCGACGCCGGGCCCGTCGTTGTCGGCGGCCTGACGGGCGACCTCCTCCGGTGTGGAGAACGACGAGCCGACGTCGACGTCGAAGCCGAGGTCGGCGAAGGCGGTCGCGATCACCTTCT
>CAZOIX010000790.1:0-2655 GCA_964579685.1 uncultured Mycobacterium sp. | reverse complement strand
TCGGGCAAGACCACCCAGCTGCCCAAGATCTGCCTCGAACTCGGCCGCGGTATCCGCGGCACGATCGGCCACACCCAGCCGCGCCGACTCGCGGCACGCACGGTCGGCCAGCGGATCGCCGACGAGTTGGGCACCCCGCTCGGCGAGACCGTCGGATACCGCGTGCGATTCACCGACCAGGTCAGTGACCGCACCCTGGTGAAGCTGATGACCGACGGAATCCTGCTCGCCGAGATCCAGCGCGACCGTCGCCTGTTGCGATACGACACCCTGATTCTCGACGAAGCGCACGAACGCAGCCTCAACATCGACTTCCTCATCGGCTACCTTCGCGAGTTGTTGCCACGGCGCCCCGATCTCAAGGTGATCGTCACGTCGGCGACCATCGAGCCGGAGCGCTTCGCGGCCCACTTCTCAGGTGCGCCGATCGTGGAGGTGTCGGGCCGGACGTATCCCGTCGAGATCCGGTACCGGCCGCTCGAGGTGCCCGTGGTCGGCGACGCCGGCGAGGACCCCGACGATCCCGATCACGAGATCGTGCGCACCGAGCTACGGGATCAGACCGAGGCCATCGTCGACGCCGTCGACGAACTGTCCGCCGAACCTCCCGGCGACGTTCTGGTGTTCCTCTCGGGCGAGCGCGAGATCCGCGACACCAGTGAAAGGCTCCGTGGCGTTGTCGATGAACACACCGAGATGCTACCGCTCTACGCCCGGCTGCCGACCGCCGAACAGCAGCGGGTCTTCGCACCGGGTCGTACGGGGCGGCGAATCGTGTTGGCCACCAACGTCGCCGAGACGTCGCTGACGGTGCCGGGCATCCGCTACGTCATCGACCCCGGCACCGCCCGTATCTCGCGCTACAGCCGCAGAACCAAGGTGCAGCGGCTGCCGATCGAGCCGATCTCGCAGGCGTCGGCCGCCCAGCGGGCAGGCCGGTCGGGCCGGACAGCACCCGGCGTGTGTATCCGGCTGTACTCCGAAGACGACTTCGGATCGCGCCCGCGCTACACCGATCCGGAGATCCTGCGCACCAATCTGGCGGCGGTCATCCTGCAGATGGCGGCCCTGAACCTGGGCGACATCGAGACGTTTCCCTTCCTCGACCCGCCGGAGCGGCGCAGCATCCGTGACGGCGTCGTGCTGTTGCAGGAACTCGGCGCCTTCGACGCCCGCGGCGCCATCACCGATGTCGGCCGCCGGCTGGCGCAACTACCCGTCGACCCGCGACTGGGCCGGATGATCCTGCAGGCCGACGACGAGGGGTGCGTGCGCGAGATCCTGGTGCTGGCCGCCGCATTGTCGATCCCCGACCCACGCGAACGGCCGACCGACCACGAAGAGGCCGCGCGCCAGAAGCACGCGCGGTTCGCCGACGAACACTCGGATTTCGTGTCGTACCTGAATCTCTGGCGTTACCTGGGGGAGCAGCGAAAAGAGCTTTCGGGCAACGCGTTTCGGCGGATGTGCCGCGCGGAGTTCCTGCACTATCTGCGCATTCGCGAATGGCAGGACCTCACGGGGCAGCTGCGCAGCATCGCCCGCGACCTCGGGATCAGAGAGTCCGATGACCGCGAACCCGCCGACCCCGCGCGCGTGCACGCGGCGCTGCTGGCCGGCCTGCTGTCGCACATCGGGCTGCGCGAAGGCGAGTCCCGCGAATTCCAGGGCGCGCGCAATGTGAAATTCGTGCTGGCGCCCGGTTCGGTGCTCACCAAGCGCCCGCCCCGCTGGATCGTCGTCGCCGACCTGGTCGAAACCAGCAGGCTCTACGGCCGCATCGCCGCGCGGATCCAGCCGGACGCCATCGAACGAGTCGCGGGCGACCTGGTGGGTCGCACGTACAGCGAGCCGCACTGGGACGCGCAGCGCGGTGCGGTGATGGCGTACGAGCGCGTCACGCTCTTCGGGCTGCCGCTGGTGCCGCGCAGGCGGGTCGGCTACGCCGACGTGGAACCGGCGGTGGCCCGCGAGCTGTTCATCCGCCATGCCCTTGTCGAGGGAGACTGGCAGACCCGGCACCACTTCTTCCGCGACAACGCGGCGCTGCGTGCGGAACTGGAGGAACTGGAGGAGAAGGCCAGGCGCCGGGACCTACTCGTCGGAGACGACGACGTGTTTGCGTTCTACGACGCCCGTGTTCCCGCGGAAGCCGTGTCGGCCAAGCACTTCGACGCATGGTGGAAGAAACAGCGCCACAAGACACCCGGACTGCTGACGCTGTCCCGCGACGATCTGCTGCGCACGGACGACCCGGCCGCCGATCAGCCCGACAGCTGGCACGCCGATGAGTTGTCGCTGCCGTTGACCTACCGGTTCGAACCCGGTGCTTCCGACGACGGTGTCACGGTGCACGTGCCCGTCGAGGTGTTGGCGCGCCTCGGTGGTGACGAGTTCAGCTGGCAGGTGCCGGCGCTGCGCGAGGAACTCGTCACCGCGCTGATCAAATCGCTGCCAAAGGACCTGCGCCGCAACTTCGTTCCCGCGCCGGACACCGCACGGGCCGTCCTCGCCTCGATTTCCCCCGGCGGTGAACCGATCTTGCAGGCACTCCAGCGGGAGTTACACCGGCTGACCCGGGTGCTCGTGCCGATCGACGCCTTCGACCTCGCCAAGCTGCCGCCGCACCTGCGGGTCACCTTCGCCGTGGAGGCC
>CAZOIX010000789.1:987-2658 GCA_964579685.1 uncultured Mycobacterium sp. | reverse complement strand
GTGTCCACACTGTTCATCGGCGAGTACCTTCGGCCCCGTGTAGCTGCGCAGGCCGCTCTCAGTGCCCGTGAAGGAGCAGATTGCATTGCGTCTGCCTTGATCGCTCTTCGTGCTTGATTGAAAGGTTTGCATGAAGCTCGTGTAGACAGGCGTATTCAACGCAACGAACGGGCAAGCGAAGCGTCACTTATGCTCGTAAACAGCGGCTGACGGCAATTTGATCAGCTGTTGTCTGTCCTGCAGCCTAGTGGTATGGATCGGGCGCAGAACAGGCTGTCGCTGTGCCTCAGTCCTGAGGTGCAGCAAGCACTTGATGGCGGACAAGCAGTAGTGGCTCTTGAGAGCACCATCATCAGCCACGGTGACCTCTCGGTCGCCTTGCGGGATGTTCCATGCAGTGTATTGTATGTGTGACCAATGATCTTAAACGCAAGGGTAGCAGTGCAGCCTGATCCCCACCGGGACCGGGGCACCAGCTCCTTCTTGTGGCATTCAGCTGGCAATGCCTATGCAAGTAGCTCTGGTTACGCGTGCAGGCATGCCATATCCACAGAACCTTCAGACGGCACAGCAAGTGGAGGCCACTGTGCGGACACATGGTGCCGTGCCCGCCACCATAGCAATCTTGTCCGGCGACATACACGTGGGCCTCACCACGCAGCAGCTGCTCACGCTTGCACAGGCTGGGACCGCCTGTGCCAAGGTGTCAAGGCGAGACATCGCAATCGTGCAAGCGCGCAAGGCAAACGGCGCAACTACTGTGGCTGCCACAATGCTCATTGCGTATGCCGCTGGCATCCGAGTGTTTGTCACAGGTGGCATCGGCGGTGTGCACCGGGGTGCCGAAATGACCTTTGACATCAGCGCAGACCTTACAGAGCTTGGCCGCACGCCAATGGCCGTCGTTTGTGCGGGGGCCAAGTCGGTGCGCTCTCGATTGGAGCCTGTAGCCTCTCACATGTTGATGCAGTCCCTGCTGATGTGATGGCGCCGGCACATGTGCAGGCCATCGACGCCTGACCATCCGGCAAGCTGCATGAGATTCGCAGCATGTCTTCATTGAGCCAGACCGCGCCGCTGGCGGTCTTGCCCATCTTCTTGCCATCTGCGGTCGTCAGCAGGGGGGTGGTGAAGCCGAAGAGTTCGCCACCGCCGGTACGCCGGGTCAGCTCGATCCCGTTGACGATATTGCCCCACTGATCGCTGCCGCCCATCTGCAAACGGCAGCCATAGCGCTGCGCCAGTTCGCGGAAATCGTAGGCCTGCAGGATCATGTAATTGAATTCGAGGAAGGTCAGCGGCTGCTCCCGATCGAGCCGCATCTTGACCGAATCGAAGGTCAGCATGCGGTTGACCGTGAAGTGCGGGCCGACATCGCGCAGCAGATCGAGATAGCCCAGGCCGCTGAGCCATTCGTCGTTGTTGACCATCACCGCGTCGGTTGGCCCGTCACCGAAGGTCAGGATGCGTTCGAAGACCTTGCGAATGCTCGCAATATTGGCCGCGATAACCTCTTCGGTCATCAGCTGGCGGCTCTCGTCGCGGCCCGAGGGGTCACCGATCTTGCCGGTGCCGCCACCCATCACGACGATCGGCTTGTGCCCGGTCTGCTGCAACCGGCGCAGCAGCATGATCTGAACCATGTTGCCGACGTGTAGCGACGGAGCGGTC
>CAZOIX010000789.1:0-977 GCA_964579685.1 uncultured Mycobacterium sp. | reverse complement strand
TATAGTGCCGCTGGTCGAGCACGTTCAGAAGTTCGGATCGATAGGTGGGCACTGGTTCCTCCGGGGGGAATGACCGGGCCCGCTAGCATGGGGGGTCGAAAATGCAAACGTACAGGTTGAAACCGCATCCAACCACGCCGCCGCTCGACGTGAGCGGAATCTCGGTCACCATGATGCGCCTGATGGGCGGCGAGCTGCTTCTGCGCTATCGCATCAACCAGGCGGCCAAGGTCGTGGTGCCGCGCGGCTTCGCACATCGCAGCGAGGAAGATCTGTGGCGGCGGACCTGCCTGGAATTCTTCGTCTACGACCAGAACGGGCGCTATCGCGAATTCAACTTCGCGCCTGCGGGCGACTGGGCCGCGTTCCGGTTCGCCTCCTATCGCAAGCGTATCGGCGACTATGTGCCCGAGGTGCCGCCGCAGATCGATTTCCAGCGCGGCCCTCAGGTCATCACGGTAACCGTGCGACTGCCCGCACGCGTGCTGGACGGGGTCAGCTCGGCTTCGCTATGCGCGGTGATCGAGGAAGAAGGCGGGCACCATTCGCTATGGTCGATGGCCCACCGCCGGGACGAGCCCGACTTCCATGATCCGATGAGCTTTGCCATCCGTTTCGGCAGCAGCGCACCGGCCAAACCCAAAGAGGCACTTCAGCACGCATGAAATTCGGGATCGACCGGCTTCTGTCAGAGCCGGACCTGCGCAAACCACTCGAAGGCAAGCGGGTCGCGCTTGTTGCCCACCCGGCATCGGTCACGAGGGATCTGGAGCACAGTCTCGACGCGCTGGTCGCCGCGGGGGTGAACGTGTCGTCCGCGTTCGGCCCGCAGCACGGGCTGAAGGGCGACAAGCAGGACAACATGGTGGAGACGGCGGACGAGACCGATCCCACCTACGGCATCCCAGTGTTCAGCCTCTATGGCGAGGTGCGCCGCCCCACCGGGCAGATGATGTCGAGCGCGGACGTGTTCCTGT
>CAZOIX010000788.1:0-2658 GCA_964579685.1 uncultured Mycobacterium sp. | reverse complement strand
TTCCCAAGCTGAATACGCGGGTTCGATTCCCGTCATCGGCTCCACGGAACCGCCTGGTAACGGGCGGTTTCTTGCTCTCATCGGCAGCCGGACCTGATAAGCCTGTACCTCCGCTGTACCGCAAGCTAGCTACCGCCTCCCGCACCGGACGAGTTCCGACACTTGCGTCAATTGGTGTGGTATGTCTGCGTTGGGGACGGACAGTGGGGAACGGAGCCGACGATGGCGCAGTACGGGTTCAAGCTCTTCAAGACCGAGCGCATGAACGGGAACGGGTATACGCCCGTACCCTTCGTCGATAAGACCTGGGGCGACTTCACCGATCATCTGGTCCGCTCGTACGAGCGACAGCTGGGACGGAAGTGGCACGAAGACCCCAAAGACGCTTTCACCAAAGACGGTGAGCTACTCCCCCTGAACCCCAACAGTCGCATCGTTCGTCTCGACTGGTTGCGTCGCGAAGGAATGTCAGTATTTTTCGGTCTCTCATCCGGCAAGAACGATGGCTTCGTCGACGCGATGACCGCAGCCGACGGATCGCCGGATGTGACGATCGAGCACCTAGCACCTCGCCGACAGTATCGAGGCGTCTACACGCTGCCCCCTGACGAAACCGCTGGCGTACTTGCCCTTGAAGTGGTGTCGCGTTCTTGCCCGGTAGTTCCCCTTCGCAAGTGGAGCACCCGTTGGTCGCAGGATCTTGTGCGAGCGGACGAGTTAGAAAAGAAAACCTCGCAGCACTGCCGTATGACGTTCGATCAACTGACAGACTCCAACCAGGTGCAGTCCCTACTAAATGGCGGTGACCCGCAAGAGATCGTGCTGATTGAACACGCGTCGGCAGGCGATGGGTTACCTCGCAAGGTGCAGTACAAACTCACGGCGCCGGTTCGGCAGAAAACAACGGCGATGGGCCTCGTCAAGGGGTGGATCCAGGACCAGTCGAAGAGCACCGCCGACGGCATTGCCGAAGCACGCGCGCTCGTCGGACCCGGGATCGGTGATACCAAATTCGACGACTGCTACGTCGCTGTCAAACACGAAGGTCAGACCCAACATGTCCGACCCGATGCTTACAGTGAGTTATTCATATACGACAACAAGACCGCCCAGCGCGAGACAGATGATTTCTTCAGGAAGGTGAACGAGAAGCTCGCTTCCCTAGGGTTAGCGGGGTCGATGGGCCTAGGATTGAAGGGCTGGCCTACCGGCCTGCCTCAACTTCGTCCTGAGACGGATTGACCCACGCGTTGTGACGGTCTCTAGGGGGTAAGCCAAATGACTGCACGGATGAACCCGATGCCCGTCCTCCGAGCTCACGTCCGCACGTTGATGAACGGAAACAGCGTTGATTGGGCGGCGCGGTTAATCGTATGGGCGATTCCAATCGGGGTCGGCGGGGTGGCGTACCTCCTCCAATGGAGGTTTAGTGCGCCTGCGTCGGTGCTCGCCGGGGTGGCGCTCCTGATGGGCGGGTTCCTCAGTACCGCCGGGGTGCTTTCGACATTAAGGCTCAAGCTGACAGACCGGGATGAGACTCACCAAGAGGCCCAGGAATCCAAGCGCAACCTCGACGAAGCCGTCCCGCATGTCCTCGTCGCCGCGCTCGCGTGTTTAACAGCAGCGGTCCTCATCATCGTCGCCATGAATTTCCCACTTGCCGTTGGTGATCCAACCCTCAATCGAGGTTTCAGTTGCGTAATCGCAGCAGCACTGACGTTCGTTGCACTCTTGTTCATTGCCACCATTATTCGCCTCTATGCCGCCTACGTTCAGGTCAATCGAGTGCCGGACGCATTGAACGGGTTCGTCACGGACGGAACCCTCTGATCCTGCGCACAACTAGCTAGCCGTGAAGCCGGATAACGTTTTCTCCCTTTGGGACTTGTTGATCTAGGGTGTCTAACGCTGCCATCGCGTCGGCGTGGTCGTCGGTCGCGAACAAATGTGTGTAAATCCCCAGTGTTGTAGTCACTTTCGCGTGACCCATGAAGCGCGAGATCTCCAGCGGGGTAATCCCGGCCGCGACGCAAAGACTCGCGTACGTGTGCCGCAGGGAGTGGAACTTGAGGTCTGGCGACAGCCGCGCAGAAGGGTCGAGCCGGTTCGCGCGCAACACCGCCGGACGGTACACCGCTTTATAGAACGTCTGCTGCCGCAACAGATCTCGCCAGTCGAGCACGAGCCGGTCGGCCGCGTCGGCTACCGGTAGTTCCGCCAGGGCTTCTGCCTGCCGTCGGGCCTTCGCCTTCGCGTCGGGTGCGGGCGTGTCGGCGCGGACACCCGTCGGCCGGGGTGTCGACAGCCGGACCGCCGGGAACAGCGGCGCGGTCGGTTCGCCGCCGCGCGGATGTATTTCGAGGTAGTCCCGCAGTAGCGCAGTCGTCGCAGCACTCAGTGGAACTCGCCGTCTCGATCCCTTCGTTTTCGGCGGCAGGTAACCCGATTCGCTGCCGAGTGTGTGCGCGGTGCGCTCGACGTACAGCATTCCGGGCTTCGCGCGGGCATTTGGGTTGATGTTCGGCGCGGGCAGATCGATGTCTCCAACCTGTAGCCCGCCAAGCTCAGCAGCACGCAACCCGGACCACGCCGCCAGATGCACGAGAACGTTATACGGCCAAGGCGTAGCGGCAACCAATGCGGCGACCTGTGCAGCAG
>CAZOIX010000787.1:0-2659 GCA_964579685.1 uncultured Mycobacterium sp. | reverse complement strand
AGGTTGCGCAGCAGCCAGGACAGCGTCAGCCCCGAATCGACGATGTCCTCGACGATCAGCACGTCGCGGTCGTTGATGTCGCGATCGAGGTCCTTGAGGATGCGCACCACACCCGACGACGACGTCGACGAACCGTAGGAGCTCACGGCCATGAACTCCAGCTGTGTCGGCAGCGGGATCGCCCTGGCGAGGTCGGTGACGAAGAACACCGCACCTTTGAGCACCGTGATGAGCAGAAGATCCTGTGCGTTCTCGGTGATGGCGGCGTGGTAGTCGGCGCCTAGCTGGGCCCCGAGTTCGGCGACCTTGGCCTGGATCTCCTCCGACGAGAGCAGCACCGACTTGATGTCTCCTGAATACATCTCGGTGGTTTCCCTCGAGGATGAGCCGCTGGCCACGTGGACAGCGTGCCATGTTTCACACCGGCTCGGTGTGCAGGGTCAGCATCCCGTCTCGGCGGCAGGCGATCAGCCGCCGGCTGCGCAGCGGTGACCCGACCGCGACACCGCCCTGCCCACGCCACGCCGTCACCAGAGCGTCCACCCCGCGGATCTGCTTGTCGGTCAGGCCGCTGGCGCCACCGGCCAGCAGCCAGCCTCGAATCACCCTGCGCCGAACGGCCTCCGGCAGGCCGGCCAGCCGCGCGGCGTCGAGGCCGCCCGCGCTCGACACCTTGTCGAGTTCCCGGGCCGCCAACTCGTCGAGCGTTTCGGTGTCCTCGCGCAACGCGGCGGCGGTACGCGCCAGCGCCTCGGCGACGCCACCGCCGAGCACGTCCTCGAGCAACGGGAGAACCTCGCCGCGCAGCCGAGTGCGGGTGTACCGGCGGTCGGTGTTGTGCGGGTCCTGCCAGGGTGTCAGGTTCAGCTCGGCACATGCGGCGTGTGTCACCTCGCGCCGGACTCCCAGCAGCGGCCGGTACCACGGTGGATCGTGTGGGCGCATACCGGCGATGGAGCGTGCCCCCGACCCACGGCCCAGACCCAGCAGGACGGTCTCGGCCTGATCGTCGAGGGTGTGCGCGAGCAGCACCGGCGCACCACCCCGCGCGGTGTCCAATGCCCGGTAGCGGGCGGTGCGCGCAGCGGCCTCGGGGCCGCCCGCCGTGCCGACGTCGACGCAAAGCACCCGCGCCTCAACGCATCCCAAGGACATGGCCTGTTCCCGAGCCATCGCCGCCACCCGGTCGGAGCCGGTTTGCAGCCGATGGTCGACGATCAGCGCCGTGGTGGGTAACGTCTGCGCCGCCACCGCAGCCAGCGCAAGGGAATCGGCGCCACCGGACAGCGCGACGCACCAGTGTGAATCACCCACCGCGTGCGCACGGATGAACGCCTTGACGGCCGCCTGCAGTGCGGCTACAGCACTCTGTCGATCCACCGTTGCGGCTTGTCGATTTCCATTGGCAGAGGCAGGGTTTCGGGGCCGGACCAGACGGCATTGAACCGCGTCATCCCGACCCGGGACACCACGTGGTCGACGAACGCCTTGCCGCGGGTGTACTGACTCAGCTTGGCGTCGAATCCGAGCAGCGCACGCATGATTCGCTGCAGCGGAGGCTGTTTGCGCTGACGCCTTTCGTCGAAGCGCCGCCGGATCGTCGCCACCGATGGCACCACCTTGGGCCCCACGGCGTCCATCACGTGGTCGGCATGACCTTCCAGAAGCGTGCCCAGCACCAGCAATTGATCCAGCGCACGTCGCTGCGGCTCGGCCTGCACCGCCCGCATCAGGCCGATCATTCCCGACGAGTTCGGTTCGGTTTCCGCGTCGACCACATAGTCGCGGCGACTGCGGATGAACGCCGCGAGCCTGCTCACCACCTGGGCGATGTCGTCGCCCGCATCCTGGGTGAGCACCGCCAGCGACTGCGACATATGGTCGGCCAGCCACGGGTTGGCCCGGAACTGAACTCGGTGGGTGACCTCGTGCAGGCAGACCCAGAGCCGGAAATCGCTTGGGTCAACCCGTAATTGGCGCTCCACGCCGATCACGTTCGGGTATACCAGCAGCAGCTCACCACCGTCGGGAGCGAACGGATCGTACTGGCCGAGGATGCCCTGCGACACGAACGCGAGCACGGCTCCCGTCTGCGCGCCGGTGATCCGGCCGCTGATGAACCCCCTGGGCTTCTCCGTGCCGCCGGTCATCACGCGCATCGACTGCGTCGCCGCCTGAATCCACTGCGGGCGATCCACGATTCGCGCGTCCGGGATCGCGCCGCCCTCGTTGAGACCGGTGACCTCGCGCACCGGCACCTCGGCGCTGCGGGAGGCCTCTGCCAGTTGCTCGACGACCTGACGGTGGGTGTAGTCGGAGGCTGCCGGGCCCGGCCGCACCAGCTTCTCTCCGACGTCGGCGGCGAACTTCCAGTCCACGGCACGGCCCACGCTCAGCGACGACTTCGCCGGGGAGCTCATGCGCTGCATCCGCACGAGCGCAGTGTGGCAGCGAAGGTGTCCAGCGCGACCCGCCCCATCGGCCCGGCATCGTTGGACAGCAAGGCGAACGTGAGCACCCGTCCACTGGCGTCGGTGACGATGCCCGCCAGCGAGTTGGTGCCGGTGAGCGACCCCGTTTTGGCCCGCAGGAAACCCGCGGCGGAACGGCCGGCGTCGGTGTCGAGGTAGCGGTTGGACAGGGTGCCGCTGCCTCCCGC
>CAZOIX010000786.1:0-2664 GCA_964579685.1 uncultured Mycobacterium sp. | reverse complement strand
GGCGGTGTTCGAGGATCACAGCGACCGGCCGATCTATCTGGGCCGCCAGAAACGCCTGGCCACCACCGATCAGCGCATCATCTGCTACTCCCGCGACGGCGGCTGCACCCGACCCAACTGCACCGCACCGGGCTATCACAGCGAGGTTCACCACAGCACGGAATGGGCCGCCGGTGGGCCCACCGACGCCGACATGCTGTTCTTCGCCTGCGGCCCCGACCACAAACGGCTGACCGAGGGCCAATGGCGTACCACCGTCACCGACAGCGGCCGACTCGCCTGGACCAACGGAACCCAACCCCCCGACATCAACCACGTCCACCACCCCGACGAACTCCTCCGCACCGACCCCGACCCATAACAGGGCGCGGCCGGTATCAGCCGGCGTTCTCTCCGTAGGCGTTGGCGATGTCGGGGGAGGCGGGCCAACCCGAATACGTCGGCCTCGACGGCCAGCCTTCGGGAGAGTCCTGCCATTCCTCCTGGCGGCCCCACGGCAGCAGGTCGAGCAGGCCGAATGTGTAGGTGAGTTGCTCGGTCCCGCGGCCGTTGGTGTGCCAGGTGCGGTAGACCTTGTCGCCGTCGCGAAGGAACACGTTGACCGCGAATCCCTCGCCAGGGGGCGCGTCGACATCGGCGCCGAATGAGCTCTCCGAGGACGAATACCACGCCATCTTGTTGCCGACCTTGGCCTTGTAGGCAAGCGCCTGGTCGATCGGCCCGTTGGTGACGATCACCATGCGGGCGTCGTAGTTGTCCAGGAATTCCAGGCGGGTCCAGGTCGATGTGAGGCCGGTACAGCCCGGGCACTGCCACTCTTCGTTGTCGAACCACATGTGGTTGTAGACGATCAACTGCGATTTACCTCCGAACACGTCGACCAGGCGGACGGGGCCGTCCGCGCCGATCAAGGTGTAGTCCGGCATCTCGACCATGGGCAGGCGACGGCGGGCAGCGGCGATCGCGTCCAGTTCACGCGTCGCGGCCTTCTCCCGCGTGCGCAGGTCATCGAGTGCGGTGTGCCAGGTGTCTTGGTCGGCCACTGGGGGCAGGGCTGACATGCGGAACCTCCTCTTGGCGGGTGCTTCTTGTATTGACCGCATCGGCATACAAGATTCATCGCACTGGGAACTACCAGGTCTGTTCCGCAGCGCGGACGAGGATTTCGTTCACCGCGACGCGTCGGTCGCGGGTGACCATGTAGACGACGGCATCAGCGATGTCGGATGGCTCCAGCTTGACCATTCCCGCGCTTCGGCGGTCGAGTGCGGCGCGGTCCTGCGGAGGGAGGTGCGTGGTGATCTCGGTTGCGACAGTGCCGGGTTCGACGAGGCCGACGCGGACCCGCTGACCGAGCACCTCCTGACGTAGCGCCTCGGAGAACGCTCCGACGCCGAACTTCGTCAGCGAGTACACCGCGGTGCCGGGGCGGGCGACCCGGCCACCGGTCGAGCTGATGTTGACGACGTCGGCCACATGTCTGGGTGCGTCGGCTGCCGCGTGAACCAGGTGGGGCAGCGCGGCTCGGGTGACATAGAGCAGCCCTTGTACGTTGACCGACAGCATCTGGTCCCAGTCCGCGGCATCGGCGTCGACGACAGGGCCGATCCGCATCAGGCCGGCGTTGTTGACGACGATGTCCAGTCGGCCCAGTTCGGCGACCGCCCGCTGCACCGCCGCTTCGGCCTGATCGCGGTCGGCGACATCGGCATCGATCGCAGCCGCGGCACCGCCCGCCGCGGTGATGCGGTCGTCGAGTTCGCCGAGACGGTCGCGGCGGCGCGCAACGAGCGCGACGGCGGCCCCCGCGTCGGCCAGTGCAAGGGCGGTGGCCTCGCCGATACCGCTGCTGGCCCCGGTGACCAGGGCCACCGTGCCGTCCAGACGTCGTGTCACCACCACATCCTGCGCCCGGATGCCATCCGAACATACGTTCGATAGACTGCGTCGGTGGGCTGGCATACGGGGCCGCCGAGCTGGACGGAAATGGAGCGGGTGCTCAACGGCAAGCCGCGCCGTGCCGGATGGCCTATCGACGAGCAGGTGGGCGACGGCGGGGACAGTCCTGCCTGGTCGCGCAAGCGGGGGTCTTATCAGGCGGAGGGCATCGACCGTCCGGTGTCCTCGGTGCCGTATGCGGAGTTGCACGCGCATTCGGCATACAGCTTCCTCGACGGTGCCAGCACGCCGGAGGAACTCGTCGAGGAGGCTGTCCGGCTGGACCTGCGCGCCATCGCGCTGACCGATCACGACGGACTCTACGGAGTGGTGCGTTTCGCCGAGGCCGCCAAGGAACTGGAGATGGCGACGGTGTTCGGCGCCGAGCTGTCGCTGGGTGGAGGAGACAGGACCGAGGACCCCGATCCGCCGGGCCCGCATCTGCTGGTGCTGGCCCGCGGCCCGGAGGGATACCGGCGACTGTCACGTGAGCTCGCGAAGGCGCATCTGGCGGGCGGTGAGAAGGGCAAGCTGCACTACGACTACGACATGTTGACCGAGGCTGCCGGTGGACACTGGCACATCCTGACCGGATGCCGCAAAGGTCATGTCCGTCAGGCATTTTCCGCCGGCGGACCCGAGGCGGCGGCCACGGCGCTTGCCGATTTGGTGGACCGGTTCGGCCGTGACCGGGTCAGCATCGAGCTCACCCACCATGGGTATCCC
>CAZOIX010000785.1:0-2674 GCA_964579685.1 uncultured Mycobacterium sp. | reverse complement strand
GTCATCGACAACTCCGGAAGTGCGCTGAGTTGGTTCTCCCCCATCGCATGGGCGCAGCAGATGCGGCCCTTCGTCGATCTGCGGTGGTGGCCGTTAGCGCTCCTGGTGATCCTGGCGCTCGCCTTGATGGCGTTGGCGGCCGCCATGGAGAGCAGGCGGCAGTACGACGACGGCAACCTCCCGTCCACCGGTGAACGTCCCCACGCGCACACCATCACTTCCGTGCTGGGTCTGCATCTGACTCTGCAACGCGGTCAGACGATCGGCTGGGCGGTCGGATTGTTTTTGGGCGGTATGGCATTCGGGTCGATGACGAAATCACTTCTCGACGCGGCCAAGGAGAACGAAATGATTCAGCGGGTGCTGGCAGCCGAGGGGACCGACAGCGTCTACACGACGATGACCCAGTTCCTCGCCGCCGCCGCCACGGCATACGTCGTTTCAGCGGTGCTGCGCCTGCTCAGCGACGAAGAGAACGGGCTGGGCGAAGCGGTGCTGGCCGGTGCGGTTTCTCGCTGGCATTGGCTGTTCACCGCCGTCGCTTCCGCAGTCGTCGGCTCGACCGTGCTGATGTTTTTCGGAGGCCTCGGTAATGGACTGGGTGCAGGCATCACTCTTGGCGAGCCGGCAACGATACTGCGCCTGACGTTGGCAGGCCTGGCATATGTGCCTGCGATGGCCGTGATGGCCGGCATCGCGGCGGTGGCAGTGGCTGTGCGCCGAGGGTGGATCGGCTGGCTTGCCGTGACATTCGTCGTCGTGGCGTTGTATCTAGGTGCGCTGCTTCGCCTGCCGAAGTGGCTGACCGAATTGTCACCCGTCGGCCAGACAACCGCACCGTCGCACTATCCGGTTCCCGCACTGACCGTGATGGTCGTCGTCGCCGTAGCGTTGACCGTGATCGCCGGTGCGATCTATCGACGTCGCGATGCCGTCTGAACGTCACAAGGAAGAGTCATGAGGATAGTTCTGCAGTCGCTGGCATCGGTGGTCTTCGGCCTCGTCTTCTTCAGCCTTGCACTGTTCTGGCCCGCAGGCACATTCCACTATTGGCAGGCTTGGGTTTTCATCTTCGTGTTCATGTTCGCCACCATGGGACCGAGCCTCTATCTGGCGGTGAAGATGCCCGATGCGTTGGCACGGCGCATGAAGGGAGGTCCGTTCGCCGAGACGAGACCGCTGCAGAGAGTCATCATCGTCGGCACGATCGTTTCGGTGGCGGCGGTCTTGGTGGTCAGCGCGTTCGACCATCGGTTCGGATGGTCGACGGTGCCGACGTCCGTCGTCGTCATCGGCAACATTCTGGTCTTTCTCGGGCTCACCATCGCTCAGTTCGTGGTCATACAGAACAACTACGCCGGGGCCACCGTCACGGTCGAGGAAGGCCAAAAGGTGGTCTCCACAGGCCTGTACGGCATTGTCCGCCACCCGATGTATGTCGGAACTCTGATCATGATGCTCGGTACCCCGCTAGCGCTCGATTCGTACTGGGGACTCGTCGTCATCGCACCGGCGCTGCCGATTCTCGCGGTCCGGATCACCGATGAGGAGAAGATGCTGCGCGAGGAACTCGACGGGTACCAGGAATACACCGAACAGGTGCACTACCGGTTGGTGCCCGGAGTCTGGTGACCACGCGCGTAGCACTGCACGCCGTCGCGATATATCAGGCGGCCGTCAGTCCCGCGAGATGCTGCGCGAGAAGCGCTTCGGTCACGCTCGGCTTGACCGCAACGATGTCATTGAGCAATGGCGGTGCGTGCGATTCGTGGCACGCCCCGGTAGGCGTGATGTATTCCGCTTTGTGGCGCTGCCCCTCGGCGTCGAACGTATGAACACGCCAACCCGGTGCTTCCTTTGCGTAATTGCAGGCCTCACACGTGCCGAGTCCATTGGCGGCAGTGGTGGGACCACCGCGGGTATGTGGAGTGGAGTGATCGGTGTGTCGAATCGGTGCATCGCAATACGGGGTCCGGCAGGTGTCATCTCGGAAGGCGATGAACTGCGCCAGACCCTTTGGGAAATGGCGTGATCGGGATTCCATAGCGACCAGCGCTCCGGAGTCGGGGTGTCGATAAAGCCGGCGCAGGGTGGCTTTGGAATGTTCGTCGCCGATGGCGTCGCCGGCGAGGCGGCACGCGATTGCCGCCGGTACCGGTCCGAACCCTGGGACGTGAGCCGGCGTGGTGCCGCCACCGAACAGGGTCTCATCGGTCAAGACGAGGTCGACCGAGACGGGGACCGGCACGTCAGCGGGCCGGCCGGTGATGCGCTCGACGAGAGTGTCGGCCATGACCTGGCCGCGACTACGGTCGTCAAAGCTGGTGTCAGCAGCTCGCTTTAGCGCTGCGTAGACGGATACGCCCTGAACCATGGGCAGCAAGGCGGTCACGTAGGTCATCGTGTCGGGGGCAGGGCGCACGGTGACGGTGCGCTCGGACTCTGCCCGCACCGCCTTGTCGACGACGGCCCGCGGGTCGAGTTGGTAGGCGATGGCCTTGGCGTCGGCCTCGATCCGTTTGTCGCCGCGGCCATCCAAAGCCGCCTGATCAGCACACATTCTGACGTCCAGCGTTCGGCGGTCATCGAGTGCAAGGCACGCCGACTCGCGCACGATGAGGGTGGCGCGCCATTCCGAGAGCGCACCGGACTCCAACGCCGCCAGGGTGTAAGG
>CAZOIX010000784.1:0-2674 GCA_964579685.1 uncultured Mycobacterium sp. | reverse complement strand
GGCGTGCGTGTCGGACACCCGGCCAAGAGTAATCTCTGACGTCGTGTCCACCACTCTCGCGGTCGTGCGCCTGGACCCTGATCTACCGATGCCGAGCCGTGCCCATGACGGCGACGCCGGCGTCGACCTCTTCAGCGCGCTCGACGTCGAACTGGCGCCGGGTCAACGCGCGCTCGTGCCCACGGGTATCGCGGTCGCCATCCCGCACGGGATGGTCGGGCTGGTGCATCCTCGGTCGGGTTTGGCTGCGCGCGTAGGGCTTTCGATCGTGAACAGTCCCGGCACGATCGACGCCGGATACCGCGGGGAGGTCAAGGTGTCGCTGATCAACCTTGATCCGCACGAGCCGATCGTCGTGAATCGCGGAGACCGGATCGCGCAGCTGCTCGTTCAGCCGGTCGAGCTGCCCGACCTGGTCGAGGTGACCTCGTTCGACGAGGCCGGGCTGGCGGACACCACCCGTGGCGACGGCGGCCACGGTTCCTCCGGCGGACATGCGAGTTTGTGAGATGGCATTGGGTAGGCAAAAACGCGACGCGAACGGCGAAAGCGACGATGACGTGACTCCGGCACCCGAGGTGGGCGACAACGACGGGCAGGACGGCCCGTTCGACATCGACGACTTCGATGACCCGTCGACGGCGGCGGTGGGGCGCCTCGACCTGGGGTCGGTGCTGATTCCGCTGCCCGAAGCCGGACAAGTTCAGGTGGAGCTGACCCAGCAGGGCGTGCCCAGCGCGGTATGGGTCGTCACCCCCAACGGGCGGTTCACCGTGGCCGCCTATGCCGCGCCCAAGTCGGCCGGGCTGTGGCGCGAGGTCGCCTCCGAACTGGCGGACTCGCTGCGAAAGGACGCCAGCCAGGTGTCGATCAAGGACGGTCCGTGGGGCCGCGAGGTCGTGGGCGCCGCGTCGGGTGGACAGGGACAGGCCTCCGGCGTGGTGCGATTCATCGGCATCGACGGTTACCGCTGGATGATCCGGTGCGTCGTGAACGGGCCCGAAGAAAACGCCGATGCACTGGCAGCCGAGGCGCGAGACGCGTTGGCTGACACCGTGGTTCGGCGAGGTGACACCCCGCTGCCGGTACGCACGCCGTTGCCGGTGGAGCTACCTGAGCCGATGGCCAACCAGCTGCGGGCGGCCGCCGAACAGGCCTCGGCGCAACAGGCTGCGCAAGCCGGCGGACAGCAGCCGGCGCCGCCGACACCCGCCGCCCGCCGCAGCGAGCAGGGGTCGGCGATGCAGCAGTTACGGACCATCACCGGCGGTTAGGGATTTCGGTGTAGTCGGTCGCGCTGTCCGCTCCCGACCACACCCGATTCACGCCTCCGACAGTGCCGCCACACACTGCGCGCCCAGCACGGCCGGGTCTGTGCCCAGCTCGTCGAGCGTGATCGTCCGCAATGCCGCGCGCGGTGCCGCGGTCATCCACTCGACGCCCACCTCGACGGGGTGCACAGGATCGTCGGTCGCCGACACGATGCCCATCGGGACCGCAAGCCTCTCCAGGTCGCCGCACGTGGGCGCCACGTAGGTTGCCGCGGCTTCCATCGCGTCGGGCAACGCGGGCCACTGGCCGACCCATGACCGCGTCAACTCCTCGGCCAACCACGGCGGGCTGGTCGCCCGCAGTTGGGCGGTGGCCGAGGCCAGTCCCTCGCGGCGCAGCACACTCGCGGAGTGCCGTGCAGCAAGCGCCGCAGGCGCGGCATCGGGTGCTCCCGTCCATGCCGGCAGGGCTGCGAGGACCGCAACCACGTGGCCGGGATGAGCAAGCGCCCATGCGGCCGCCACCGCAGCGCCGATCGATACCCCGCCGACCGCGATGGGGGCCGAGCGCGCGGCGTTGTCCAGTGCGTCGCGGTAGCCGTCGACCAGACGTCCCGGCTGTGGTTTCGGGGTGACGACGACGGCGCCGGCGTCGTGCAGCGCGGCCGAAAACGCCCGGTAGACGTAGTCGTCGTCCGATCCGGTGCCGGCGAGCAGCACCGTGGTGACACCGCGAAGAATGACCGCCATCACACGATGGTGCCCTGCTCGCACTTTGTTCGGCGCGTCGACCCCACCCCACGTGGCAGATCGGAACCAACAGGTCTAGCGTGGCGTTTATTGGGGTAGATCAACGATGGATCTGCACGAGGTTCAGGAGAGGCCATGGCTACGGCCGAAGGGTATCTACGCCGACTCACGCGTCGGCTGACTGAGGCCCCGGAACAGCTCGACGTCGAAGAGCTCAGTGACGAGGCCGCCAACACCGGCGCCTCGAAGGCGATCGACTGCGAGCGCGGCCAGGAAGTGACGATGGTCGGCACCCTGCGAAGCGTGGAGTGCAACGGCAAGGGCTGCGCGGGTGGCGTCAAGGCCGAGCTGTTCGACGGCACCGACACCGTGATGCTGGTGTGGCTCGGCCAGCGCCGCATCCCCGGCATCGAATCCGGTCGCACTCTCAAGGTGCACGGCCGTGTCGGCAAACTGGACAACGGCTCGAAGGCGATCTACAACCCGCATTACGAGATTCAAAAGTGAGTGATCCCGGCGCTGATCCGGGGAAGCGTTCCAGCAAGGCGCACGCCGTCCTCGAGCAAATGGGCGGCGTCAGCGGCCTGATCTACTCATCGCTGCCCGTGGTGGCGTTCGTCCCGGCGTCGCAGTTCTTGGGGCTTACCTGGGAC
>CAZOIX010000783.1:0-2681 GCA_964579685.1 uncultured Mycobacterium sp. | reverse complement strand
GCGCTCCAATGCGCGGGCACCGCGATAGCGATGGGCGCACCGCCGCCCACCGTGCGCGCCATCGCATCGAGCGCTTCGACGAGCACCTGCTCCCCGCGGTGCGCCGAGCCGTCGGCCGCGATCAGGGGCACCGGGTCGCCCACGCGCTCGACGAATCCGCTCAACACCATGCCGGGCTGATGGATCGAAGGATTCCCTGCATATTCGGCGGGCAGGCCGACTTCCGGGGCGCGATCCTCGAACACGGTGAGCACCGATCGCCGCATGACGGGTGGGCGGCCCACGCGAGCCGCCACCAAATTGGTCATTCCAATCGACAACCCGAGAGAGTCGCTCATCTCCACCTCTGTTTCGGCCGAACCTCACGATAGCGGCTCGGTACCCCGATCCACGGCACATCCCCCTATGGCGCGAAAACCCCTAACGCCGGGCCCCCTAACGCCCCGGCGGCAGAGGTGGGTTTCACACCGATCCGCGCGGCGACGGGCATCGATAACATCGTCGGCAAGCCGTCTGGCTACCGCATATATCGGACTATGGGAGGGCGGGTGTTTCATGGCCAACTCGCTGCTCGACTTCGTGATGTCTCTGGTCCGCGATCCCGATGCCGCAGCACGCTTCGCGGAGAATCCGGACCAGGCCCTCTTCGATGCCAACCTCACCAACGTGACCAGTGCCGACGTGGCCAACCTGATCCCGGTCGTCACTGAGTCACTCGGTGCGGCGGTGCCCGCCGTGGGTGCCGAGGCCATCGGCGACGTGGCCGACAACGTCTGGACGAGCGGCGCCGCGACGGCGGCGTTCGACGCATTCGACGATCAAGTGCCAGTTCAGGCCGTCGACGACGGGCACGCCGCGATCATCGACCATGTCGATTCGCCGGATCATGCGCTGCAGACCGGGCTGGCGGCGCTCGACGACGCGGGTGTGCCCGGAGTGGTGGGCTCCGACGACGGCTCGTTGCAGCTCGATGACTCCGTGATCGATGACCTGCCGTCGATCGACCTGCCGGCCGACGGCGATCTGACCCACACCATCGTCGAGGTCGCCGACCTCGATTCCGATCCGTCGGGGTTCGATATCTTCTAGCACTCCGGCCTGTGGGCCACCGATCACCACCACGACTGCGCGGCCGCAACCGGCCGCGCAGTTCTGTTTCTCCGCGCTGTTGACCACATCCCCTAACAACCCCCTAATCCCCTAATCGCGGTTCCCGCTGTAACCCGGACGGTGCCGCTGCAGGGAGGGGTTTCGGCCCCGTTTCGAGTGGGTCCCCCGCTCCATAACGTGGTCATCAGTTCGCCGGACACCCGGTGACGGGCTCCGAAGACAACACGACCGAAGGACGAAGAAATGACGAACGTGATCGACTGGCTCCTGGACCTCTTCCGCGACCCGGTTCGGGCGCAGGAATTCCTCACGGACCCGAGCCGCTCCATGGCCGCCGCCAATGTGTCCACCGTCAGCGCGGCCCAGGTGCAGGCGGTCGCCGCCACGGTGGCACCGGCCGCGGTGTTGCACGGCGGCGGGGATCCCGTCGTCGGGCTGCAGCAGGCCGTCGCCCAGACCCACGGCATCGCCTTCACGCCGCAGCGCCAGACCGATGTGCTGTCGAACAACGACACGCTCAGCCACAACGACACCCGCTACATGAGCCCCGAGACCCACATCGCCAATTCGGCGGGTGAGGACCAACAGCAGGGCGTCGGAAACTTCAACCTGGACTTCGGTGACATCACCCTGGGTGACAAGACCACGAACACCGCCAACGACGGTGGCGTGGTGAACACCGGCACCGCAGGCGACATCGACACCACCAACGTCGAGGGCGACGGAAACGTGGTCGGTGACGACAATGAGAACGTCAACACCGGCGACATCGACGACTCCAACGTCAACATCGGCGAGGACAACGACATCGACGACAGCGGTGACCAGACCGCAGGCGGCGACGTCATCTCCGACAACGACGGACCGGTCATCAACGACAACGACATGAGCGGTGGCAATGGTGGCGGTGCGGCCGGCGGACACGGCGGCGGTGGCCTCATCGGCATCGGCAATGACGGTGGCGACGCGACCGCAGGCGCGGGTGGTTCCGGCGGCGGCATCGTCATCGTGGACAACGACCCCACGAGCGTCGGCGGAAACCAGACCACGGTCGACGGTGATGCGTCGGGTGATGTCTCCGGCGGCTTCGCCCTGGTGGACAACTCCGCTCAGGACAACGCGGTCGACAACTCGATGGACAACTCGGGCCAGGACCACTCGGTGGACAGCTCCGTCGACGGCTCGACCCAGGTCAGCACCTCCCTCGACGTGGACAACTCGGTCGACGCCAGCCTGTTCTGACCGACACCGCGAAACACCGCCACTGGCGGGGATCGAAAGCCGATCCCCGCCAGTTGGCGCATCTACCGTGAGTGGGACGGCCGAGAGGACTTCATGACGCAACCGAGCGACCCCCGCAAGGTCACGGCCGGCGAGCCGGCCAGACAGGTCAAGGTGATCGTCGAGCTGATCGACCACACCAGCAAGATCGCCGATGCGAACGAGCGCGGCGATCTGGTCGAGCGCCTGGCCAGGGCCAAGACCCGGATCACCGACCCGCAGATCCGGGTGGTGATCGCCGGCCAGCTCAAGCAGGGCAAGAGCCAGCTGCTCAACTCGCTGCTCAACGT
>CAZOIX010000782.1:0-2687 GCA_964579685.1 uncultured Mycobacterium sp. | reverse complement strand
GCCCGCGGCGAGCTCACGGGCGCCGGTGCGGTCGACGAAGACGATGCCGCCCGGGCGGCGTTCTATCGCACCCTGCTCGGCGAAATCGACGATCCGACGGGTGGTGGGCGCCGCATCGACCGCCAGATCGTGGCGTTCGATCCGGCGCGCGCCTCCCTCGTCGAACTCAACGGTGATCTGGCCAGAGCCGGCAGCGTCGCGGTGCTTGGTCCGGGCATGAACACCACGATCGAGGGGTCGGCCGCCAACACCGCCACCGCACGCGGTTACGTCGCCGCCGGCCGCGGCGACGTCGCGGTGCTCACCTACCTGGGCGGCCCGTTTCCCCGCGGCAACCTCGTCTCAGGTGTCGTCGACGCCGCCAGCCCGCGGTACGCGCTGGACATGGCGCCGCGGCTGGTCGCGTTCAGCGAGGACGTCGACCGCACCGTAGACGCGAAGGCCGCCGGCGGACCGTCGGTGCCGGTCACCTACATCGGTCACTCGTATGGCGGTTCGATCCTCGGCACCGCCGAAGCCATGGGTCTCACGGCCGACCAGACACTGTACGTGGCGGCCGCCGGAGCCGGTGTCGGTGTCGACGACCCGGGTGACTGGCACAACCGCAATCCCGACGTGGTCCGCTACTCGATGACCGCACCCGGCGACCTGATCCAGACCGTGCAAGGTATCCCCGGCGGCCCGCACGGAGCCGACCCGGATGAGATGTCGGGTGTAATCCATTTGGCAACAGGGCATTACGATGATGGCCGTCTCATGGCGGGGTGGCAGGCGCACTCCGACATCCTCAACTCGCCATCGGACTCGTGGCGCAACATCCTCGCGGTGATCACCGGGGACCGAGATCGAATCCGGACCGCCGGGTGAAGGCGGCAAAACCAGCCATTACCGCCCACCGCCAGCCAGAATGGGTCGATGTGGTCGCGCAGCGCGCCAGTCGACGGGTTCCGGCTGTCCTACGACCGATTCGGCGCCAAGGGTGCGCCTGCGGTGGTGTTGCTTCACGGCTGGCCCGGCAACCGCCATGACTATCGCCGCGTCGTTCCTCTGGTCAGCGACGCCGCCGATGTCATCGTCCCGGACTTGCGCGGGTTCGGCGGGTCGGACAAGCACGCCGTCGCAGTGCGCCACTTCTACAGCGCGACGGCGCAGGCAGGCAGCATCATCGGGCTCATCAAGGAACTCGGTCTGTCCCGAGTCGTGCTCGCCGGCTACGACGTCGGCAGCCGGGTCGCGCAGAGCGTCGCCAGGATGCAACCCGACCTGGTGTCGGCACTGGTGCTCTCTCCCCCGCTGCCCGGCGCCGGCGACCGCGTCCTCACCGCGCGTGCGCAGAGCGAATTCTGGTATCAGGCTTTCCATCAGCTCCCGCTGGCCGCGCAGCTGATCGACGGAAATCCCGACGCTGTGCGGGAGTATCTGCGGCACTTCTGGATGCACTGGTCTGCACCCAATTACGTTGTCCCCGAGGATGATCTGGACAGGCTGGTCGGAGATTATGCGGCGCCGGGAGCCTTCATCGCATCGATCGCGTGGTATCGCGCGGGCGCGGGAATGATCGCCCAGTCACTGACCGAACTGCCGCCGGATCGCGCCATCAAGATCCACGTGCCCACCGACGTGTTGTGGCCGCACCATGATCCGCTGTTCCCTCGCGAGTGGTCGGACCGCCTGGACTCCTACTTCACGGATGTGGCACTTCACTTTGCGTTCGACGCCGGGCACTTCACACCCGTGGAATGCCCGGAACAGTTCGCGGAGCTCATCCTCATCCGGGCTCGCCCGGGCGACGCCGAGTGAGAACGACTTATGCGCCTTCGCCGCCGACGTCTTCGGGCAGCAGTGCTTCCAGCGCCGAGCCGGTGATCCGCCGGAATGCGCGCCGCGGCCTGTTCGCGTCCAGGATCGCCACCTCCAGTGTCGAGGCGCCGATCTGGCGGGACTCGCCGTCGGTGCTGGCCTTCAACGCGTCGATGGCGACTTTTGCGACCGCCGACAGGCCGGCGTTCTCGGTGTAGTTCTCGTTGAGCTTCTCGGCGATCGGCTCCGTGACGCCCCCCATCACGACGAAATGCGGCTCGTCGTTGATCGACCCGTCGTACGTGATCCGGTAGAGCTCAGGGGCCTTGCTCTCACCATGGTGGGCGACCTCGGCCACGCACAGTTCGACCTCGTAGGGCTTGGCCTGCTCGGTGAAGATGGTGCCGAGCGCCTCGGCGTAGATGTTGGCCAGCTGGCGGCCGGTGACGTCGCGGCGGGCGTACGCGTAACCACGGGTGTCGGCGAACTGAATGCCGCCACGACGCAGCCTGTCGAACTCGTTGAACCGTCCGACGGCGGCGAACCCGACCCGGTCGTAGAGCTCACTGACCTTCTGCAGCGAACGCGACGGGTTTTCCGCCATGAACAGCACACCGTCGGCATAAGCGAGGACCACGACGCTCCTGCCGCGGGCAATGCCTTTGCGTGCGAGCTCCGACCGCTCGCGCATCGCCTGTTCTGGCGAGATGAAGTATGGAAAGCTCACGAGTCTCCCCGCGCGTCGGTAAAGCGATGGGCGCCATCTGGACCGAAAGTATCTGCCCGGGAACGGCTTTCGATGATCTGGCGGGCGAAGTCCGCGATCCGCTGTTCGGGCACTTCCTCTGCCCCTTCGGCACCGATGATCACCGCGGTCGGGTAGATAC
>CAZOIX010000781.1:0-2692 GCA_964579685.1 uncultured Mycobacterium sp. | reverse complement strand
GCCCGTGCCATCGTCCGCGACGGCCGCGAGCGCCTCGCTGGGGCGACGGTACCCCGCGCGACGGACGTTCGAGCTCTCACAGGCCGCGGCATCGTGGCGTCCGTCGAAAGGGTCGACGTCCGCATCGGCAAGACCGAAATGTTCACCGGCGCCAACGAGCGACCGCCAGCCTATTTGGCCGGCGAGGTGAAGCGCCTCGAACGGGCCGGGCGCACCACGATGCTCGTCCGCGCAGGCGAGCGTTGGCTGGGTGCGATCGGACTGATGGACGTTCCTCGCGCAGAAGCGTCGGCGGTCATCGCCCGTCTCGCCGAGATCGGGGTTTCAAAGACCGTGATGCTGTCCGGAGACAACCAGCGGGTGGCCGACGCCGTCGCCGGCGAAGTCGGTGTTGCCTACGCCCGCGGCAACCTGATGCCCGAGGACAAGGTGGCTGAGATCGCTGCTCTGCGTGAGCGTTACGGACGCGTGGGCATGGTGGGAGACGGCGTCAACGACGCGCCCGCAATGGCGGCCGCAAGCGTAGGCATCGCGATGGGTGCGGCCGGTTCCGACGTTGCCTTGGAAACCGCTGACGTCGCGCTGATGGCCGACGATCTGCGAGCGTTGCCGTTCGCCGTGAGCCTGAGTCGGCGCTCCTCACGGATCATCAAGCAGAATCTATGGGCGAGTCTCGGCATCGTCGCGCTTCTCATTCCAGCGACGATCCTCGGATTGGGCATCGGTCCCGCCGTGCTCATTCACGAGGGCTCGACACTGATCGTGGTCGCCAATGCACTTCGGCTCTTAGGGATGCGGATGGAACCCGTGAGAGCCCCAGAACCGAGCGTTACGGCGGACGCGAGGCTCGGACAGGATTCGTGATGATGTTGAGTGCAGCAGCGAACTTCGAGCACGCCGATTTGGAAGCAGCCGTCGTCTTCGTCGACATGTCTGGCTTCACCGCGTTCACCGAAACCCACGGCGATCACAGCGCTGCACAGCTGGCAGAAACATTCGCCGCCTCAGCCACACGGGTTCTCGGTCCCGCCGACGAGGTCATCAAGACAATCGGCGATGCGGTGCTGGTGGTGTGTGAGAACCCGGCTACGGCAGTGACTTTCCTCCGAAGACTCACCGCCGAGATCAGGCGCGTCCAAGGCTTTCCGATGTTGCGGGCCGGCAGCGCCGCTGGCCCCGAGGTGAAGCGACGCGGAGACGTCTTCGGTTCGACGGTCAACACCGCGGCGAGGCTCGCTAGCCTCGCGCAGGCCGGGCAGATCGTCGTCAATGACGGTGTCGCGTCGGCGCTTCCGGCAGCCGATATCGCGGCGATGACCGCGTTGGGATCACTGACGCTGCGCAACGTCGGATCGCCTATTGGTGCATTTGCTCTCGACATCGGTACCCATCACCGCGAGCATGTGGATCCTGTCTGTCGGATGCACGTCGCGACGGGCGTCCGAGAATTGACGATCACGCATGCGGGTACGTCGTACCGGTTCTGTTCGACCGCCTGCATGCAGCAATTTGCTCAGCGCATCGACGGTGACACCACCTAGCCTCCGGGCACCGAGGAGCGGCCACCGGCTCGGGAGACTCGGGACCCGTTGTGCCCGTATCAGATCTGCCAGTCCTGCGCACCGTCGTTCTCGTCGTACACGCCGACGGAGTTCTTGACCACGACCGGGTCGCCGCTACCAAACGTGTCGTAGAACCACTGGGCGTTGGCTGGACTGAGGTTGGGACAGCCGTGGCTGACGTTCCGTTTGCCTTGGTCCGCCACCGACCAGGGTGCGCCGTGAACGAAGATGCCCGCGTTGTTGATGCGCACCGCGTCCTTGACTTTGAGCTTGTAGCCCTCGGCGGAGTTGATGGGCACGCCGTAGGTCGAGGAGTCCATCACCATGTCGGCGAACTTCTCGAGCACGTAGTAGGTGCCGTTGGGTGTTTCATAGCCCGGCTTACCTAGAGACACGGGAATGGTCTTCTCGAGCACGCCGTTGCGCATCACCTCCATTTGGAGGGTTGCGTTATCGATGGTCGCCACCAACGCGTCACCGGTGCGAAAGCTCGACTTAGTTCCGCCCGCGTCGACGGTCACCGTGGTGTTGGCGGGCCAGAAGTCGATCGGGCGCCACCTGAGTTGAGTCGCGCTCATCCAGTAGAACTTGCCCGGAACCGGGGGGTTCGACGAGACGTGGACGGCTTGTTCGGCTAACGGTCGGTCGGCGATCGGCCGTTGGAAGTTGACGATGATGGGCTTGGCGACGCCAACGGTTGAGCCGTTCACCGGGTTGAACGTGGGTGGCGCGAATACTGGCGGGCCGAGGTACGGTGCCGGATTCTGGCCGGCGGGTGGGTCTGCAGTCGCCGGTGCCGACCCGAGGGACGGCACGAAAGGGTTCGACGACGTCGGTACTGGGATCCCCATAGGGTCGCCGGGCGTAGGCACGGGTACTGGTGGTTGGGCGGAGGCTGACGGCGCGGCCAGGAGCGTCATCGCCGCGAAGAACGATGTCAATATCGCGACGACTGGCGTTAGCGGCGGACACCGCATACAGGTCTTCTCCCATCCACTGGTCGCCGTCAATGCGTTAGAGGACGTCGACGGCCGCCGAGTTGCTACGTAGTTGCATAGTAGATGATGGTGCAGCGCATAGCGTGACTGCTGACCTACGTAGTAGATGTGGGAGTTCAGGACAGGTGGATG
>CAZOIX010000780.1:2340-2697 GCA_964579685.1 uncultured Mycobacterium sp. | reverse complement strand
GTAGGTGACGAACTCGTCGCAGGCGGCCGTCAGCGACTTGCTGATCGAACCCGTGATTCCGATGCCCACGACGTAGCGGCCGAGCCGCTTGCAGCGCTGGGCCAGGGGGATGTAGTCGGAATCGCCGGCGACGATGACGACGTGTGTCAGGTCGGGCAGCCGGAACATGTCCTCGACTGCGTCGACCGCCAACCGGATGTCGGCCCCGTTCTTGGCGTAGGCCGCCGCGGGAAACAGCTGGACCAGGTCGACCGCGCGGCCGACGAGCTGGCCCTGGTACTCGGCGTTGACGTCGGCCGACCAGTCGGCGTAGGCCCGCGTCAGCACCAGGGTGCCGAACGACGACGCGAAGTCGAT
>CAZOIX010000780.1:0-2330 GCA_964579685.1 uncultured Mycobacterium sp. | reverse complement strand
GCGTGCGAAGCGCACTCACAGCACGCGCAGTGACGACATCGACGGATGCCTCGGTGAGACGGCCCGGTTTCTTGTGGAAGCCGGCCGCTCGGTCGCGCTGAAACGAGCTGCGGCGGTGGACCTGGTCGTAGCGGGAGATGACGATGTTGTCGAAATCGAGATATACGGCCACGCGGGGTGCGGCGGGTTCGATCACGCTTCCGTCCTATCACCACCAGCGGTTTGGCGAGCCAAACGACGAGAATGTACCGATCCTGATTAGGGAGCAGGAGTGAGTCCTGTGCGGCCCGAACGGTGCTGACCGCTGGCGGTGGGTGTTCTCCGGTGGACCGGCACGCCTCGTGGTGGGTGTGGCGGTGGGCCGGAACTACGGCGCCGTCGTGATGCGGTGTCCGGCCGATGATTGGGCCTGGACGGTGGTGTGCCCGCACTCGTCCGCTGTCGGGTGCGGGGTCCCGCCGGCCGTCGCCTGATCGCCATGCCGAGCCCACGTCTGCCGATCGCGGCCGCTGCCCCGTGATGGACAGTGACCGGTTCGGAAGTCTGTTGTTGAAGGGGTCTGCGCCAGTGCTGGGCGCCCCAGCGGCTCGTGTAGGCCGGATCCACCCCTATAACCGCGATGCCGCGGCGTGCAGCCATGCCGGTGAGCCGAGTACGGAACTTTCGGGTGGGGAGGCCGGCAATGGTTCGGCGTACTCGTTTACCTCGCTGGCCGCGTCCGAGGGTTTCGCGGCCAGTGGCGCGAGCGTCGGCGAAATCTAGGTTCTCGATCACGATCGCGTGGCACTGCTGGTGCTCCGCGTGCTTAAGCAGAGCGGTGATCGTCTCGCGCATCCGTCCGTCACGGCGGGACGCCGTCAGTCCGGTGGTGATCATCTCAATCGTGGCTGGCTCGCCGACTGCGTTACCCGACGCATCAAGCACACACGTTGCGAGGTGGCCGTCGTTGAGGTCGACCCCCAGCACCCGATTCCGGCGTAGTTCACCGAGTTCGGGCGGCAGTTCGGACGTGGTCTTCCAGGACGCGTCGAGATACCAACGCCCGCGAGTCGGGTCGTACATGATGTCGTAGCGCACCGCGCGGCGCCTCGCGTTGCGATCGGCCCACTCATCGCCACGGTGAGAAAATTGGATCGGGCCGTCGATCACAACATGGGAGCCAAACTGATCCACGAGGGCAGCCGGGGTTTTGATACGCAATCGTCCCTCAGCGTCGACGCGGATTGTCTCATTACCACCGGGTTTGCCTGATTCCCCGTCGGCGGTCAGGTACATCCTGCTCGCATTCCAGCGGTCTTGCCACTGCTGCTCAGTCATGCTGGCGACCTTGTCGAGGTGATTACGGGTGCGCCACAACCGTTTGCCACCGACTGCGATCGACGGCCGACCCCCAGCAAAAGCCTGCTCGGCAGTGGCCAACCGGGTACGCAACACTGCCAGGTGTCGTGACTTTGCGAACCGCTCGCCAGCGTCGCGATATCCGTGGGGGCGACGCCGAGCCCCTTCACGCCGACTTAACTGCTGGCGGTGATCGGCCGGTTCGACTTCCCCCGGGCGTAGTGCGCATCGAGCCTCGAGTACATCCACAGCCGCGCGCAGATCGGCGACCTGAGCCGCCAACGCGCGCATCCCCAACTGATACTGATCCTCCACGGTGCGGGTGATCGCGCCCGCCCAACGCGACGACGACACCGCGGTCAATGTCCGCTTCCGCTCCGCCCTCCACGCCGTCTGGGACTCGTGATCCAACTGCCCCAAGCGAATTCGCGCGGCCAGTTCCGTCCGATACGTCGAGCCGAGCATGTCCCCGATCGCGGTCAACGCCGCGGCTTCGGTAGTCGCAGGCCTTATGCGGGTACGGATCCGGACGCCCGTCGGCGTCGCGGCCACCACCGGAGCACCAATCGAACGCAACCGCTTCCCCATAGCTGCCATCTTGGTCATTGGCACCGACAAATTTCGTCTGCCCGACATGTTGGCCGATCTGGCGCCGATTCCTTCCGGGATGGGTCGAAACCGGAGGTCAAAGTCCGACGCAGCGCGGTCAATATTCACCTCGGGTGCCCACCAGTCGTCGACGGGACCTGTCTATCAAGCATCTTCGCAGGTAGTGACCAGGACTGCGTTGTGTGCGCTACCAGGCGATTCCGGGAATTTGCGCCAGGTCATGTATCGTTTTCGATCGTGGTTTGCACTGCATCAACCGATCTCATAGCGAGCGCACACGTATTCCGTGGAGTGGTCGGCATGGTGTATCGCTGCAGGTAGACCGCTGCAGGCCCCCTTAGCTCAGTCGGTAGAGCGTTTCCATGGTAAGGAAAAGGTCAACG
>CAZOIX010000779.1:0-2698 GCA_964579685.1 uncultured Mycobacterium sp. | reverse complement strand
TGAGATCCATCACGACATAGGCGTCGATCTGTTCGATGCCGTTGAACTGGGTGTAATCCAGACCATCATCGTCGTCAGTGACCGAACCAACATGGCGCCAGCGGATCGAAGTGGTGACCGGACCATCGATGAACGAGGCACGGCTGGTCCACTTGAACTCAGGCGTCGGTTCGCCACAGGTCGCACCGAAGCGGCCCGCACATTCGTTGACGGTGTCGAAGCCCTGCACCGGATACAGGTCATTCTTCTCGTTCCAGGTGCCGATGAAGGAGAGCTGCAGGCGCTGCTCCCCAGTGTCGGTGAAGAGCGAGAACGGAATGCTCGTGCCGTAGCTGATCTGAAGGTCGATACCCGACACTTCAAGCTTCGCGGTGTTGTCCTGGACCAGAACCGGCGGGTTCGCCGTGGTGATCGCACCGTTACCGGCACGCGATCCGACGATCAGCTGACAGAACGGGCTGTTGATGTCCTGCACCACGTTGTAGCACAGGTTCAGCGTGCTGTTCAGGCCGCCACCGCGAGTAGCGATCGCGTCTTCAATCTTGAAATTGAAGTAGTCGGCAGTGATCGACAGGCCCGGGATGAACCGCGGCTGCACCACCAAACCAACAGTATAGCTGTCGGAGGTTTCTTCGCTCAGGTTGGCGTTACCGCCGAAGAGAGCCGGGACCTGCGTGTTCGGACGGATGTTGGGGTCGCCAACACTGCCCGGAGCAACGCCCGTCGCGATGCACAATGCGTTGAGGGTAGCGTCGTTCTGCGCACCCGCCACCGCGCACGGATCGGTAGCACCGGGGAAGCCGATCGACCGACCGCCGAACAGCTCGCCCACGTTCGGAGCGCGCACCGCACGCTGATACTGGGCACGGAACTTGATATCGGGGATCGGAGCGAACTCCACACCACCCGCATAGGTCCACACGCCACCGATCGTGCCGCTCGAATAATCGGAGTAGCGCGCCGCACCCGAGATATCGAGAGCTGCGGTACCGAAGCGGACCGGGATCGCGAGTTCGGCGAACAGTTCGCGAACGTCGTAGCTGCCATTGGTGGGCTCACCGGCGTTGAAGCCGATGACGTCACCCGAAGCGAGCGCGGTGTCCGGAATGAACTGCGCGGCAACCTTGCGGTATTCGCCACCGAAGGCAAAACCGACCGGGTCGGATGCTTCGGTGATGGCGAAATCGCCGAAGGTACCCGAAATCACCGCCGTAGCGACCTGAAGCGACGAGACATCGCCGTTCTGCGCCTGGATCGTGATCGCATCGACCATCTCAGGCGTCAGCGTGCCCGGACCGAAGATGTTGATCGGGGTACCCGTGCCGTCGAGACCCGCCTGGAACAGCGAGGCGGAAATGTTGCCCTGCTGAATGTTGGCGTTCCGCGTACGCGAATACATGTAGTACGCATCGTAGTTCAGGTAGCTGCCGATCGGGCCGGTGATCCCGCCGAGCACGCGGAATGCATTGCGCTCGTCAAGGTTTTCGCGAAGCCCGGTCTCAACGATACGACGCTGAACGTAGAAGTTCACCACGCCCGGATCGTCAGCCACGCCGTCCAGCGCGTTCTGTGCGGTTTCCGCCGCGTCGATTGCCTGCAGCTGAGCAAAGTCGCCCGCCACGAGGAACGGCTGCACGGTTGCCAGATCGACGTTGAACTCACCCGTCACCGGGGTTGCGGCCAGCGCGGCCTGGACCTGGTTGTTGACGTAGGAAACTTCGGCGTAGGCACGGTGACCGCCGCCCAGTTCATAGTCGGCATAGCCGCCGAGCAGGTAACGTTCCTGCGGAAGCTGCAGGTAGTTGACCGGCGCGTAGTTGTAGAGGTCGCCCGCGCGACGACGGAATTTGGCCGGTTCGTCGAAGACGACGCCGGTGCCGAAGCCCGAAGCGCCCGCTGCACCGAATTCGGTCCCGGCGGGAAGGCCGGTGTTGCCCTGCGCACCGCCGAGGTAGCGGAGCACACCGCTGGGCAGGGTCGAGGAACCGAACTGCTGCAGATCAGCACCATCGGTTTCGCCGCCCAGAGCGAAGTTGGAGAATGCGCGGTCGCCCTGGAAGATCGAATCGCGGTTGTAATATTCGGCATAGACCGTCGCGTTACCGCGACCATCGGCAAATTCGCTGCCGATCGCACCGTGGATTTCATAGCGGGCACCATCGCCGCGCTCGGTCAGCGAGTACTGGCCGCCGACTTCGACGCCCTGCACGTCCTTGAGGCGGAAGTTGACGACCCCGGCGATCGCGTCCGAACCGTAAACGGCCGAAGCACCACCGGTCACAACGTCGACCGATTCAAGCAGGAACTGCGGGATCGTGTTGAGGTCGACGACCTGCGCGGTGTTGTAGAACATCCAGCGACGGCCGTTGACCAGCACCAGCGTGCGCGCAGCACCAAGACCGCGAAGGTTCAGCGTCGCGGTGCCATCACCCGGGTTGTTCGAGAACGAGGTCGTGCCCGGCACGACCTGCGGCAGGGTGTTGATCACGCTTTCGACGTTGACCGAACCCGACAGTTCGAACTCTTCCGAGTTCACGACCGCGACCGGAGCCGCGGTTTCGAGGTCGCGACGGGCGATGCGCGAACCGGTGACGACGATCAGTTCGCCATCGGGGTTGGATGCACCGGTTTCGAGTGCGGGCTCGTCTGGGGTGCCCTGCGCCTCCGCATGCATTGGTGCCCCGCCACGGGGCCCTCC
>CAZOIX010000778.1:2304-2704 GCA_964579685.1 uncultured Mycobacterium sp. | reverse complement strand
GACCCGTCCACGACCCCAGCTACACCAACCGCCACACATTTCGCAACAGCCACCACGTGCGTGCGATCAACCCGCTAGGGCCACAGACTAATCGTCGGCCGCGGTCCACGCGTAGGGCAGGAACTTCCCGTCGAACGTCACCACCACACGGTCTCCCTCCGGATGGGACTTGCGCTGCACATCGACGCTGAAGTTGATGGCGCTCATGATCCCGTCGCCGAACTCCTCGTGGACGAGTTCCTTGATGGCGCCGCCGTAGACCTGAAGGGCTTCATAGAAGCGGTAGATCGTCGGATCGGTGGGTACCGCGGTCGGTAGTCCGCCGCGCATCGGCACCGCCGCCAACACGGGGATCGCCGACTCGTCGAGGCCGAGCATCTCGACGAGCACCGTGCCTGCC
>CAZOIX010000778.1:0-2294 GCA_964579685.1 uncultured Mycobacterium sp. | reverse complement strand
GTCCACACCACCGGCTTGTCGATGGCCTCGGCGAGCTGGCGCCACGTGAGTCCCTTGGCCAGCCGGGCGGCGCTGATCTGTGCGGTGATCTCGTCGCGGTTCACGCGCTCGCCTCGGCAGGCAGCTTGAAGTCGGTGGGATCGCCTGGACGGTTCCACTCGATGCCGGTGCGCGCGTGGGTGGCGTAGAGCGTGAGCCCGACAAAGGCGATCCCGCCCACGAGATTGCCGACAACGGTGGGGATCTCGTTCCAGATGAAGTAGTCCGCGATGGAGAAGTCGCCGCCGAGCATGAGGCCGGACGGGAACAGGAACATGTTCACCACCGAGTGCTCGAAGCCCATGTAGAAGAACAGCATGATGGGCATCCACATGGTGAGCACCTTGCCGGACACCGACGTCGACATCATCGCCGCGACGACACCGGTGGAGACCATCCAGTTGCAAAGGATGCCGCGGATGAACAGGGTCAGCATCCCGGCGGCGCCGTGTTCGGCGTAGCCGACTGTGCGGGCGGCCCCGATCTCTCCGAGTTTCTGGCCGACCTCGTTCGGATCGACCGTGAACGCATAGGTCACCGTGATGGCGATCATCAACGCCACGGTCAACGCGCCCAGGAAGTTGCCGACGAACACCAGGCCCCAATTGCGCAGCATCGACCGGACGGTGACACCACGCCGCTTGTCGAGCAACGCGAGCGGAACGAGGGTGAAGACCCCGGTGAGCAAGTCGAAGCCCATCAGGTAGAGCAGACAGAAGCCGACGGGGAACAACACCGCTCCGGCCAGCGCATTGCCGGTCTGCACGGTGATCGTGACCGCGAAGGCGGCGGCCAGCGCGAGGATGGCGCCGGCCATATAGGCCCGGATCACGGTGTCCCTCGCGGACATGAACACCTTGTTCTCGCCGGCATCGATCATCTTCGTTACGAACTGCGGGGGTTCCACGTAGGACATGGCGTCGCTTCTTCCGTCGTTGACGTGTGATCTGCACCAGGGCGTCGATGGCCGGGTGGATGGGGTGTGCGCGAGCTTGCCCGACGGCCGTGTCATCGATGTGAAGTGGCGGACAGGAACATGTCACGTTCTCTTCACCGGCCGTGCCGGCCGGTTGTGAGGCCGTATGAGGCCGTCTTCGCGTGACGGCTAGTGCTGTCGGTCCCGTGGCAGCCCGAGCAGTCGTTCGCCGATGACGTTGCGCTGGATCTCGTCAGTGCCGCCGCCGATCCTCAAACCAGGGGCGAGCGTGGAGGCGCGTCCCCACGCGTAGGTGCCCCATTCCCCGACGTCGGCGAGCATGTTCATACCGAGGATCTGGCGAGCGGTGTCAATGCAGTCTTGGAGAAGGCGGTTTCGAAGCAGCTTCAAAGTGGAGGTCTCTGGGCCACGGAGATCGCCGCGGCGTGCAGCTGCAGCCAGATCTGCAGCCGTGCGTTCCACCGCGTAGCCGAGTACGTAGCAACGGGTGACGGCGTCGATCACGCTCTCCGCAAGCGGCCCCTTATCAACCGCCTTCCCGGCGAGATCGACCAGCCGTTGCACGACAACCCAATTAGGAGCATCGGCACTGTATCCGACGGCCTTGCGCTCACCACCGAGCGTGGCCATGGCTACCTGCCATCCGCCGTTGACGTCACCGACACGGCAGTCATCTGGTATTCGGAGGTCGTCGATGAACACCTCGTTGAAATGAGCGCCGCCGCTCATTTCCCGTAACGGACGCACGTCGATTGCCGGATCGTGCATATCGACGACGAACATGGTCAGACGGCGGTGGGCGATCGCGTCATCCCCCGTGCGCGCCAAGAGTAAGCCGATGTCGCTGTAATGACCGCCCGTCGTCCAGACCTTCTGACCGCTGGCGACCCACACCTCACTCCTACGTACCGCGCGCGTCGAGACCGCCGACAGGTCCGACCCTGCTCCTGGCTCGGAGAAGAGTTGGCACGCGATGATGTCGCCACGCAGCATCGCCGGCACAAGCCGCCGTTTCAGTTTTTCTGACGCCGCCGCCAGCAGCCCCGGCAGCACGATGTGCAGCGTGACGAACAGGGTGTCCAACTTCGGCAAGTGGTAAAGCGAGCACAACTCGTCGAAGGTCTCCTGACAGGACTGGTCCAGCCCGGCGCCGCCGTATTCCGAGGGGCCAGTGAGCCAAGCGAGACCTTGGTCGAAAAGGGCCCGCTGCCAACGCCTTGCCGCAGCGAGTTGCTCCTGCTCCTCGTGGCGCTCGGGACTGTCGAAAACCGGTATGACGTCTGACTTGTCGGGGTTCGTGGCAGCCAGGCTGTTGGGG
>CAZOIX010000777.1:0-2708 GCA_964579685.1 uncultured Mycobacterium sp. | reverse complement strand
CGCCGCCGCACCACGACATCTACTCGATCGAGGATCTGGCGCAGCTGATCCACGATCTGAAGAACTCGAACCCACAGGCGCGTGTGCACGTAAAGCTGGTGAGCGAGAACGGCGTCGGCACCGTCGCGGCGGGTGTGTCCAAGGCGCACGCCGACGTGGTGCTGATCTCCGGGCACGACGGCGGTACCGGCGCCACTCCGTTGACGTCGATGAAGCACGCAGGAGCGCCCTGGGAGCTGGGCCTGGCCGAGACGCAGCAGACGTTGCTGCTCAACGGTCTTCGCGACCGAATCGTGGTGCAGGTCGACGGCCAGCTCAAGACCGGACGCGACGTGGTCATCGCGGCGCTGCTGGGGGCCGAGGAGTTCGGGTTCGCCACCGCGCCGCTGGTGGTCTCCGGATGCATCATGATGCGCGTCTGCCACCTGGACACCTGCCCTGTCGGCGTGGCCACGCAGAACCCGACGCTGCGTCAGCGCTTCGCCGGTAAACCGGAGTTCGTCGAGAACTTCTTCCTGTTCATCGCCGAGGAAGTGCGGGAGCTGATGGCCCAGTTGGGCTTTCGCACCGTCAACGACATGGTCGGACAGGTTTCAGCGCTGGACACCACGAAGGCCGACGAGCACTGGAAGGCGTACAAGCTCGACCTGTCGCCGGTGCTGTACGAGCCCGAATCGGCGTTCATGAACCAGGATCTGTACTGCAGTTCGCGGCAGGACCACGGCCTCGACAAGGCGCTGGATCAGCAGCTGATCGCGATGTGCCGGGAGGCGCTGGACTCCGGCACGCCGGTGCGCTTCTCGACCACGATCACGAACGTGAACCGCACGGTGGGCACCATGCTCGGCCACGAGGTGACCAAAGCCTATGGCGGCCAGGGCCTTCCGGACGGCACCATCGACATCACGTTCGACGGCTCGGCGGGCAACAGCTTCGGAGCCTTCGTGCCTAAGGGGATCACCCTGCGTGTCTACGGTGACGCCAACGACTACGTCGGCAAGGGGCTTTCCGGCGGCCGCATCGTGGTGCGCCCGTCCGACGATGCCCCCGAGGGCTACGTCGCCGAAGACAACATCATCGCTGGCAACGTGATCCTGTTCGGCGCCACCAGCGGCCAGGCTTTCATCCGGGGTCAGGCCGGCGAGCGGTTCGCGGTGCGCAACTCCGGCGCACATGCGGTGGTGGAAGGTGTCGGCGACCACGGCTGCGAGTACATGACAGGTGGCAAGGTCGCCATCCTGGGTCCGACCGGCCGCAACTTCGCCGCGGGAATGTCCGGGGGTATGGCCTACGTCTACGATCCCGACGATGTGCTGGCCGACAACCTCAATGCCGAGATGGTGGAACTGGAAGGTCTCGACGAGGAAGATCTGGAGTGGTTGCACAGCATGCTTCAGGCCCATGTCGACGCCACCGATTCCGCTGTGGGACAGCGCATCCTGAACGACTGGGAAAATACCGTGAAGCATTTCACCAAAGTGATGCCCCGTGATTTCAAGCGGGTGCTGGAAGCCATGGCCGAGGCAGAGCGCACCGGGCAGGACGCCGACGAAGCGATCATGGCGGCCGCCGGTGCCTGATCCGCGCGGCTTTCTGAAGTTCACCCACCGCGAGACCCCGCAGCGCCGGCCGGTCCCGTTGCGGCTGCTCGACTGGAAAGAGGTCTACGAGGACTTCTCCCATGACACCCTGCGGGAGCAGGCCACCCGCTGCATGGACTGCGGTATCCCGTTCTGCCACAGCGGATGTCCTTTGGGCAACTTGATCCCGGAATGGAACGACCTGGTGCGCAACGACCGTTGGCGCGATGCCATCGAGCGACTGCATGCCACCAACAACTTCCCCGAGTTCACCGGCCGGCTGTGCCCGGCGCCGTGCGAAGGCTCCTGTGTGCTCGGTATCAACCAGGATCCGGTCACGATCAAGCAGATCGAGGTCGAGATCATCGACAAGGCCTTCGAGGACGGCACGGTCGTGCCGCTACCGCCGGACAAGCTGACCGGCAAGAAGGTGGCGGTGGTGGGTTCGGGGCCGGCCGGTCTGGCGGCAGCGCAACAGCTCACCCGAGCCGGGCACTCGGTGACGGTCTTCGAGCGCGCCGACCGTATCGGCGGCCTGCTGCGCTACGGGATCCCCGAATTCAAGATGGAGAAGCGCCACATCGACCGGCGCCTGGACCAGATGAAGGCCGAAGGCACACAGTTTCGGCCGGGGGTCAACGTCGGCGCCGACATCACTGTGGCGCAGCTGCGGCTGAACTACGACGCGGTGGTACTGGCCGGGGGTGCGACGGCATGGCGTGATCTGCCGATCCCCGGGCGCGAACTGGACGGCATCCACCAGGCCATGGAATACCTGCCGTGGGCCAACCGCGTCCAGCAGGGCGACGACGTGGTCGACGAGAACGGTCAGCCGCCGATCACGGCCAAGGACAAGAAGGTGATCATCATCGGCGGCGGCGACACCGGCGCCGACTGCCTGGGTACTTCGCACCGGCAGGGCGCGGCCAGCGTGCACCAGTTCGAGATCATGCCCCGCCCGCCCGACGAGCGCGCCGACTCGACTCCGTGGCCGGTCTACCCGCTGATGTACCGGGTGTCGTCGGCCCATGAGGAAGGCGGCGAGCGCGTCTATTCGGTCAACACCGAGCAGTTCGGCGGCACCGACGGCCGGGTCACGCATCTGCACGGCCATGAGGTCGAGATGAA
>CAZOIX010000776.1:0-2712 GCA_964579685.1 uncultured Mycobacterium sp. | reverse complement strand
GCTGACCACGTACGACGAGAACGGCGGCTATCCGCATCCCGACCACATCCGATGCCACCAGGTGTCGATCGCCGCGTACGAGGCGGCGGCGGATCACCTCCTGTTCCCCGACGCGGGAGAGCCGTGGAACGTGCAGAAGCTGTATTACAACCACGGCTTCCTGCGGAAGCGTATGCAACTGATACAGGACGAATTCGCCAAGCACGGCGAAGTGGGCCCGTTCGAGAAGTGGCTCAAGCACTGGGAAGCCGACCACGACATCTTCGAGAAGCGGGTGACCACCCGGATCGAATGCGCGAAGTACTTCGCCCGGCGCGATGACGCACTCCGCGCACACGCCACACAGATCGACCCCAATGGGGACTTCTTCCGGGCACCCATCGACTGGCAGCAACGGCTCTGGCCGACAGAGGAATTCGAGTTGGCACGCTCCCGCGTTCCGGTATCGCTGCCGGAGACGGATCTGTTCGCCGGAATCGAGCCCGCCGAATGAACGACGTCGCACTGACCATCGTCGGGCTGCTGGCACAGGAGCCCCGTGACACCGGTCCGGACTTCGGCAAGGCGAGTCCGTTCGGCCTGTTGATCATCGTGCTGCTGCTGATCGGGACATTCCTACTGGTCAGGTCCATGAACAAGCACCTGCGCAAACTCCCGGAATCCTTCGACGATCCCGACGAGCAGGCCGACGACGGTGAGAGCCCGCGTGAGCCAAGGGGCTAACACCCTGTCGCTGGCCACCAGCCCGTACCTGCGCCAGCACGCCGACAACCCGGTGCACTGGCAACAGTGGACGCCGCACGCACTGGCTGAGGCGGCCTCGCGGGATCTCCCGATCCTGTTGTCGATCGGGTACGCAGCCTGCCACTGGTGTCACGTGATGGCTCACGAGTCGTTCGAAGACGTAGCGGTCGCCGCCGTGATGAACGAGGCGTTCGTCAACATCAAGGTCGACCGCGAGGAGCGGCCCGACATCGACGCGGTCTACATGAATGCCACCGTCGCGTTGACAGGCCAGGGCGGCTGGCCCATGACGTGCTTCCTCACCCCGGACGGGCGACCATTCTTCTGCGGCACCTACTACCCGAAGGCAAGCTTTCTGCAGTTGCTCGCCGCGGTTTCCGACGCCTGGCGCAATCGCCGTGACGAGGTCGAGCAGACGTCCGACCACATCGCCGCCGAGCTGCGGTCGATGACATCCGGTCTCACCGGTCCCGCGACTGCGGTCCAGCCGGGCTTGTGCGATCACGCCGTCGCTGCGGTGCTGGCGGACGAGGACACGGTGAACGGTGGATTCACTGCTGGGGCGCCGAAGTTTCCGCCCTCGGCGCTCTTGGAGGCGCTGCTGCGCAGCCACGAGCGCACCGGGGACGCGATGCCGTTGGCCGCGGTCGAACGAACCTGCGCGGCAATGGCCCGCGGCGGTATCTACGACCAACTGGCCGGAGGATTCGCGCGCTACAGTGTCGACGCATCGTGGGTGGTGCCGCACTTCGAGAAAATGCTCTACGACAACGCTCTGCTCCTGCGTGTGTATGCGCATTGGGCGCGTCGTACGTCAAATCCGTTGGCGTGCAAGGTGACCAGTGAAACCGCACGATTTCTGATCGACGGCCTCGGCGCTGGCGGCATGTTCACGTCCTCGCTGGACGCCGACTCGGATGGCCGCGAGGGCCTGACGTACGTGTGGACGCCGGCCGAGCTGCGCGAGGTGCTCGGTGAGCCCGACGGGCGCTGGGCCGCAGAACTTTTCGGGGTCAACGACATCGGCACCTTCGAACACGGCAGCTCCGTGCTGCAACTCCGGGATGAGCCTGACGATCCGGATCGCTTCGAGCGGGTGCGCATCGCACTGCGCGCCGCCCGGCTCATCCGTCCCCAGCCCGGTCGCGACGACAAGGTCGTCACCGCGTGGAACGGATTGGCGATCACCGCCCTTGCCGAGGCCGCGGTTGCCCTCGATCAACCCGAATTGCTCGATGTCGCAACGCAATGCGCGCAGGCGATCGTGGACCTGCATATCGTCGACGGCCGCCTGCGCCGGGCCAGCCTCGGCGGCCGCGTCGGTGACAGTGCGGCCATCCTCGAAGACCACGGCGCGCTGGCAACCGGTCTGCTGACGCTGTATCAACTGACGGGTGAGGCGTTGTGGCTGAGTAATGCGATCACATTGCTCGACATCGCCCTGGAGCATTTCGCCGACAAAGAGCGTGCCGGTCGCTGGTTTGACACCGCGGATGACGCTGAGGCGCTGATGGTCCGGCCCGCGGACCCGCTCGACGGGGCGACGCCGTCGGGCGCATCGCTGATTGCCGAGGCCCTGCTGCTGGCGGCCCACCTGGCTCCGGCTCACCGCGCCGACAGCTACGCATCGGCGGCGGAGGCCACGCTGGCCGGTGCGGCGCCGATCCTGAGGGGGCTTGCCCGCGCGGGCGGGCACTGGCTGGCCGTCGCCGAAGCCGCTGTGCGCGGACCGATTCAGATCGCCGTCGCCTGCGATTCCGCGGCCTCGGAGCTGTTGACCGCCGCGCGTCGGCTGGCACCGGGCGGGGCGGTCGTCGTCGGCGGTCCCGTGAACTCCTCGGAGCTACTGGCCGACCGCGACCGGGTGGCCGGGTCCGACGCTGCCTACGTGTGCCGTGGCCGGACCTGTGACCTGCCGGTAACCGCTGTCGGCGATCTCGCCGCTGCCCTCGGTGTGTCCGTGTAGCC
>CAZOIX010000775.1:0-2713 GCA_964579685.1 uncultured Mycobacterium sp. | reverse complement strand
ACTACACGGGCTCACTGCAGGACCGGGTGGGCGGCGAGGACCAGCTGCGCGAAAAGCTCAACCTGGCGGGTCTGGTCAACGACCAGAACAGAGGCCTCGACAAGTGCACCAACGGAGCACCCGAGCCGCAAAGCTGCGGCACCGCACCGGACATCAAGAACATCACGGCGTGGCTGAACACGCCGAACGGGTCGGCGGTCGACCTGGAATCGTTGCGCGGCAAGGTCGTTCTCATCGACTTCTGGGCGTATTCGTGCATCAACTGCCAGCGCGCCACCCCCCATATCGTCGACTGGTACGACACCTATCGCGGTCTCGGGTTCGAGGTGATCGGCGTGCACACCCCCGAGTACGCATTCGAACGCGTCGAGGGCAATGTGGCATCCGGCGCCCGCGACCTGGGCATCACCTACCCGGTCGCGCTGGATAACGGCTACTCGACATGGACGAACTACCGCAACCGGTATTGGCCTGCGAAGTACCTCGTCGACGCCGACGGCACGGTGCGTCACATCAAGTTCGGCGAGGGTGACTACGACACCACCGAGCGCCTCATCCGCCGGTTGCTCACCGATGCCAACCCTTCGGTTCAGTTGCCACCCCCGGTCGACGCCGAAGACACCACACCACAAACGGATACGACACCCGAGACGTATTTCAGTGTCGGCAAGGTCGTCAACTACGGCGGGTCCGGTGCCTACGACGAAGGATCGTTCGATTTCCGCTATCCGCCACAGCTTCGCCGGGACAGCTTCGCACTGCGCGGGGCCTGGGCCCTCGATTATCAGGGCGCGACAGCGCGGGGGCCTGCCGCCGGCATCGCGTTGAACTACCACGCCAAAGACGTCTACATCGTCGCCGGCGGTGAAGGCACGCTGACCGTTTCGCGCAACGGCAAGACCTCCGCCGTCCCCATCAGCGGCCCTCCGACGCTGCACCAGATCGTCGACGACACCGAGCCTCACGAAGGGCGGCTGGAGGTGGCGGTACCTCCTGGGCTACAGGTCTATTCGTTCACCTATGGCTAACTAAGAACCCATCCGTTCCCCACCCGGCTCCGAATAACCGAGTGACAGACACCGAGGCGGCACCGGTCGCCCGCGACGAAAGGAAGAGAATTGATGCATTCAAAGCAGATCCTGGGGGTCGGCTTCGCCGCTGTCGCCGCCATCGGGTTGTCTCTCGGCACCGCCACGAGCGCCCAGGCGGAGATGGTCGGGAGCGGTTGCGCCGCCTATGCAGAGCAGGTGCCGACCGGGCCCGGTTCCGTCCAGGGCATGGCGATGGATCCGGTGGCGGTGGCCGCGTCGAACAATCCGATGCTGACGACCCTCACCAAGGCGATCTCCGGCCAGCTCAATCCTGAGGTGAACCTCGTCGACACCCTCAACGGTGGCCAGTTCACGGTATTCGCGCCCACCGACGAGGCATTCGCCAAGATCGATCCGGCGACCATCGAAAAGCTCAAGACCGACGCGCCGCTGCTGACCAGCATCCTGACCTACCACGTGGTGCCGGGGCAGGCCGGGCCCGCACAGGTCGTCGGCACGCACAAGACCGTCCAGGGAGCCGACCTCACGGTCAGCGGCATGGGCAACGATCTCAAGGTCAATGACGCATCCGTGGTCTGCGGGGGTGTGCAGACGGCCAACGCGACCGTCTACATGATCGACACCGTCTTGATGCCGCCGATGAACTGACCTGCGGCACAACCAGAGTCAGGAAAGCAGCCCGAGCTATCCCCCATGCCGGGCTGCTTTCCCTATTGACGCTCAGCGTGACACCGCCGCAGACGGATCGACCGTGGCCTCGATCTTGAGGATGCGACCGTCCCGCAGCGTCAGTACCAGGACCGCGAACAGCCGCCGATCCATGAACGCCAGCAGCACCGGCTGTCCGGCCGGCCCGCTGACCAGCGTGGCGCCGTGCCCCAGATAGCGCAGCAGATTGACCGCGACATCGTGGGGCCCATGGTTGATCTGTGGCGGTGGGGCACCAGCGCCGAGCACCGTGCCCGCACCCCACACCGTCGGGTCCAAGACGGCCGTCAACGCCTGCAGGTCACCGTTCGCGCACGCGGTCATGAACTGCTCGGCGACCAATTGATGTTCGGTATCGCTCACATCCCCGACGCGTGGTGTGGCGTCGGAGAACTTCGCCCGCGCTCGACGGGCCAGCTGCCGACACGTCCCTACCGGTCTGCCGACGGTTTCGGCGATCTCGGCGAACGGCAACCCGAACACGTCGTGGAGCACGAACGCCACCCGCTCGCCGGGACTCAGCCGCCGCAGGACCTCCCACAGCGCGGTGCGCACCTCGTCGTCCAGAGTGACGCGGTCGGCGGGGTCCAGCTCCGCTGAGGCGGTGGTATCGAGTTGTCCTGTCGCGTCGGCGCTGACGTGCCGGGCACGCGCGGAGCGCAGCTGGTCGAGGCACAGCCGCCCGGCCACGACGGTCAGCCAGGCCCGGATGTCGTCGATCTGCGCGGCGTCGGTGCGCGCCAACCGCAGGAACGCCTCTTGCGCGACGTCCTCGGCGTCACCCACGTCACCGAGCATCTGGTAGGCGAGATTCACCAGATACGGGCGATGGCTGCGCCATGCGGCGTCGACGCCTGCGGAACTATCCATGACTCACAGACGACACAGCACCTCGAAAAGTTACAACCACGACGGGTAACTTCCCGCATCGCAGCGCCGTCCTTGGTGTCATG
>CAZOIX010000774.1:0-2713 GCA_964579685.1 uncultured Mycobacterium sp. | reverse complement strand
GGCTGACCGACACCGGGTGGCGCAGCGGCCAGGATCGCTGGGTCGTTCGGCGGAAGCGGCGCCGGCGGCGGCGGTCCGGGAGCCGGCGCCGGAATCGGGGGCACGGGCGGCAACGCGGCCAGAGCCTCACGCTGGTTGGGGGTGAGGGCCTCGTACTGCGACTTGACGATCGCGATCTGAACCTGCAGCTTGCTCTGCTTGGACTGCAGGTCCGCCCGCACGGCCGCAGCTTGTTCGGCCGCGGTCTTCGCCTCGGCGGCCGACTTCGCCGACGCCTGCTCGGCGACGGCGGCTTGCGCGCCGGCCTCGCGGAAGCTCTTCATCTGGGACGACATCTGGGTCGCCATCACCCGCTGGATCGACATCTGATCGATCAGTCCCTGCGGCGACGAGGCGGTCAGCAGCGCGTTGAGGCCATCGGGCCTGCCGCCCATGTACTGCGCGGCGGCGACCTTGTTGACCTGGGTTTGGAAGGTGGTCAGCTGGGACCTGGCGGACTCCAGCGAAGCGGCATCGGCGGCGTGTTTGGCCTCGGCGTCCTTCTGGACCGCCAGCTTGTCGTTCAGATCCAGCTGTGCGGAGTGCATGGCCTCGGTGGTCTGCTCTGCCTGCCGCGACAATTCGTTGAGCTTGGCCAGTGCGTCGTCGGCGGGGTCGGCCTGCACACTCGCGGCGAGAACCCCTCCGAACAGCGTCAATCCTGCTATCGCACCGATTACGGGTCGCTTAAGGACACGAATTAACAAATACGTGCGATCGAGCCTCAAGATTTGCGTCCTTCAACTGCCGAGACGAAGCCGTGTCGAACTACTCTTAGGTCTCAGATAGGTTACGAAACGGCATCGCCCTTGTCCAACAGGAGACGCAAATTTAACAGCCCACCCTGACGGCGCGAACCACTGCCCCGGCCATGGCGTGTCGTCACGCAACGCCAGAGTTATTGCGGCCGTGGATGGGAACGAGCCGAAGTCGTGGCGCCAATCCCACGTCAGCGAGCACTTCCAGCGCTCGACGTTCGTCATCGAGCAAAGTTTCGGGCACGCCGAGCAGTACGCTCACGACGCAGTCCTCACATCCTGGGCCCCGGACCGCGCAATCGTCGCAGTCGATGGTGACCGTGCCCGTATCGGGCGGCTCGTCGTGTGTCATTCCGCAGTCCTCCTGCTTGGTGTTGTCCGCACGGTATCTGCGACCACCGACAAACCGATCCGCTGCGGCGCGGCGACCCTCGCCTCCCGCCGAATGTCGGTGGAGTTCCCTACCGTCGGCGCATGGGCCAGCTCAGCTTCGGCGACGTCGATGCGCTGGCCGACGTGACATTGCTGGAGACCACCTTCGTCGTCGTGGACCTGGAGACCACCGGCGGACGCGCCAGCGGGGACAACCACGACGCCATCACCGAGATCGGTGCCGTCAAGGTGCGCGGCGGGGAGATCCTCGGCGAACTGGCCACCCTGGTGGATCCGGGGCGCAGCATCCCCCCGCAGATCGTCTCCCTGACCGGGATCACCACGGCGATGGTGGCCGATGCGCCGACCATCGAGTCGGTACTCCCCTCTTTCCTCGAGTTCTCCCGCGGGGCGGTACTGGTCGCTCACAACGCCGGCTTCGACATCGGTTTCCTGCGTGCGGCCGCCGAACGCGCCCACATCACCTGGCCGCGGCCCCCTGTGCTGTGCACCGTGCGCCTGGCGCGGCGGGTGCTCACCCGCGACGAGGCGCCCAGCGTGCGATTGTCGGCACTGGCCCGGTTGTTCGGTGCCTCAACCACCCCGACGCACCGCGCCCTCGACGACGCCCGCGCCACCGTCGACGTGCTGCACGGGCTCATCGAGCGCGTCGGCAACCAGGGCGTGCACACCTATCCCGAGCTGCGGTCGTATCTGCCCGACGTCTCGCCTGCGCAGCGACGCAACCGGCACCTCGCCTCGGGGTTGCCGCACCGACCGGGTGTGTACCTGTTTCGTGGACCCGCCTCGGAGGTTCTCTATGTGGGAACGGCCGTCGATCTGCGCCGCCGGGTCGGCCAGTATTTCAACGGCGCAGACCCGCGCACCCGCATCAAGGAGATGGCGTCGCTGGCCATCGCGGTCGACCACGTCGAGTGCGCCCACGACCTCGAGGCGGGTGTCCGCGAACTACGGCTGCTCGCCGCACATGCGCCGCCCTACAACCGCCGCTCGAAGTTCCCGCACCGATGGTGGTGGGTGGTCCTGACCGACGAGGCGTTTCCGCGCTTCTCCGCGGTGCGGGCACCCAGACACCAATGCGCTATCGGCCCGTTCCGCGCACGGGCCGACGCCGTGCAGACCGCCGCACTGCTGGCCCGGTTCACCGGCGTGCGGACGTGCGCGACCCGGTTGAGCCGATCGGCGCTGCACGGTCCGCGGTGCCCCGAACGGGAAGTCTCGCCGTGCCCCGCACCGCGCGGTGTCGGGGCCGCTGACTACGCCGCCGCGCCGCAACGCGCCCGCGACCTGATCGCCGGGGCCGACAGCCAGACGCTGACCGACGTGCTCTCCCACATCGCCGATCTGGCGAGACGCGCCCGCTACGAAACCGCCGCGCGGCTGCGCGATCACGCCACCACGGCCATCGACGTGCTCTGGCGGGGCCAGCGGCTGCATGCGCTTGCCGCGGTCGACGAGATGGTCGCGGCACGTCCGGACGGTGCGGGCGGCTGGCGGCTGGCGGTGATCCGCCACGGACAGCT
>CAZOIX010000773.1:0-2713 GCA_964579685.1 uncultured Mycobacterium sp. | reverse complement strand
GGCCCTGCCGGGAGCCGAACTCGTTGTAGATGGTCTGGCGGCTGATACCGGCGGCCTTCGCCACGTGCGACAGCGTGATCGCCGACCAGTCGCGGGTGAGCAACTCGTCGCGCATACCGTCCAGAATCGAATCGCGCAGCAACACCCTCGACGCCTCGGCGTACGGGATGCGCTGCGCGCTCCGACGGCTCACCCTCGTGAGACTAGTTATCACGAACGGGCGACCTCCACCATCTCGAAGTCGGCCTTGGCCGCGCCGCAGTCCGGGCAGCTCCAGTCGTCGGGGATGTCGTCCCAGCGGGTGCCCGGCGCGATGCCGTCCTCCGGCCAGCCCTTCTCCTCGTCGTACTCAAATCCGCACTGGACGCAGACGAACAGTTTGTAATCGCTCATTTCATTGCTCCTACTTCTTCGAAGTCGACCTTCTCGCGTACTGCGCAATCGGGGCAGCACCAGTCGTCGGGGATCTCGTTCCATGCGGTGCCCGCGGGAAAGCCTTCCCGCGGAGCACCTTTGGCCTCGTCGTAGACGTAGTCGCAGCCAGGGCACTTGAAGGAGTTCACGCCGCGACTCCGTACCTGGCGAGCACCTTGTCGCGCACCCGCGGGTGGATGTTGACCCGGCTGATGTCGCCGTCGTAGTGGTCGAGCACCCGGTGGTCCATCACCTTGCGCCACAGCGGCGGGAAGTACGTCAGCGCGATCATCGACGCATAGCCGCTGGGCAGGTTCGGCGCCCCGTCCATGCTCCGCAGTGTCTGGTAGCGGCGCGTCGGGTTTGCATGGTGATCGCTGTGCCGCTGCAGGTGGTAGAGGAACAGGTTCGTCACGATGTGGTCGGAGTTCCAGCTGTGCACCGGTGCGCACCGCTCGTAGCGGCCGCTTTCGGTCTTCTGCCGCAACAGCCCGTAGTGCTCTAGGTAGTTCACCGTCTCCAGAAGCGTGAACCCGAACACCGCGGAGATGAGGATGTAAGGAATCAACGCCAGGCCGAACACCGCGATCAGTGCGCCGTAGAGCACCAGCGACATTGCCCAGGCATTGAGGACGTCGTTGGACCAGTGCCACGGACTCTTGCCCTGGCGTCGCAGCCGCGCGGCTTCCAGTTCCCACGACGAGCGCAGGCTGCCCCACACGCTGCGCGGCAGGAACTCCCAGAACGTCTCACCGAAGCGGGCCGACGCGGGATCCTCCGGAGTGGCGACCCGCACGTGGTGCCCGCGGTTGTGCTCGATGTAGAAGTGGCCATACAGCGTCTGGGCCAACGTGACCTTGGCCAGCCAGCGTTCCAATTCGTCCTTCTTGTGGCCCATTTCGTGCGCGGTGTTGATACCCACCCCGCCGAGCATCCCCACCGACAGCGCGAGGCCGATCTTCGCCGGCCATCCCAGCCCGCCGTCAAAGCCGAGCCAACTCAGGTTCGATGCCGTGAAGAGGTAGGCGCCGAAGATCACGCTGGCGTACTGGAACGGGATGTAGATGTAGGTGCAGTAGCGGTAGTACTTGTCGTTCTCCAGCCGCTCCATCACCTCGTCGGGCGGATTCTGCCCGTCCGGTCCGAACCGCAGATCCAGCGCCGGCAGCAGGATGTACAGCAGGATCGGGCCGATCCAGAACGGCACCTGCGCCACGGCATGCCACCCGAACTGGTTGAACGCCCACACCAGCGGCAACATCGCGAAGATCGCCGTCGGTGCGATCAGCCCCATCAGCCACAAGTAGCGCTTCTTATCCCGCCACTGGGCGACTTCGAGCTCCGACATTTGGGTGGTCACTGGTGCCTCCTACGGTGAGTGCCATCACGTCTGAGGTTGACTATAAGACCAATTTTGTCGTCTGTCTAGACATACAGCTGCTTTTTGTAAAGTACCTAGAGCGAATTCGGTGCGCAAACGGTCGCTGAGCGGTCGTTTGCGCACCGAAATCGCTACTTACGCTGGCCGAGCACCGAATGGCGGCGACCGTAAAGGAAATAGATGACCACGCCGATCGCCATCCAGATCAGGAACCGGACCCAGGTCAGCGCCGTGAGGTTGAGCATCAGCCACACACACGCGACGATCGCGGCGACCGGAAGCCACGGCACACCGGGCGCCCGGAAGCCGCGCTCGAGATCGGGACGAGTGCGTCGCAACACGATCACACCCGCGGACACCAGCACAAACGCGAAGAGCGTGCCGATGTTGACCATCTCCTCGAGCTTGCCGATGGGGAACACGGACGCCGCCAGGGCCACCAGGAAACCGACCAACAGCGTGATCCGCACGGGCGTGCCGTGCTTACCCGTCTTGGCCAGCGTGCGCGGCAGCAGCCCATCGCGTGACATCGCGAACAGCACCCGCGTCTGGCCGAGCACAAGCACGATGACGACGGTCGTCAGCCCGGCCAGCGCACCGATCGAGATCACCTTGGCCGCCCAGTCCACACCGTTCTCCGCGAATGCGGTCGCCAGGTTCGCCTCTTCGCCGGCGGCGCGGAGTTCGGTGTAGCGCACCATGCCTGACAGCACCACCGCCACGGCGATATAGAGAACGGTGACGATCGCCAGCGAGGCGAGAATGCCGCGGGAGACGTCGCGCTGGGGGTTCTTGGTCTCCTCGGCGGTGGTGGCGACGATATCGAAGCCGATGAACGCGAAGAACACGATGGACGCCCCTGCCAGAACGCCGTACCAGCCGTAGGTGCTGCCCCCGGCGCCGGTCAACAACGAGAAC
>CAZOIX010000772.1:0-2716 GCA_964579685.1 uncultured Mycobacterium sp. | reverse complement strand
GCTGGCGTGTACGTCGACGGTCAGGCCGAATCGGTCGAGCAACTGCGGGCGCAGTTCGCCCTCTTCGGGATTCATGGTCCCGACGAGGACAAAACGTGCCTCGTGGCTGTGCGACACTCCGTCTCGCTCGACGTGCACGCGCCCCATCGCGGCCGCGTCGAGAAGCACGTCGACGAGGTGGTCGTGCAGCAGATTGACCTCGTCGACATAGAGCACGCCACCGTGCGCACGGGCCAACAGACCAGGCGAGAACGCGTGCTCGCCGTCGTGCAGCACCTTCTGCAGATCGAGTGAACCCACGACACGGTCCTCGGTCGCGCCGATCGGCAACTCGACCAGCGAAGCGCCGTCCACCGCCGCCAGCACCTCGGCAAGGCCCCGCACCGCGGTCGACTTGGCCGTGCCCTTCTCGCCGCGGATCAGGACGCCGCCGATCTCCGGGCGCACCGCGCACAGCAGCAGCGCCAGACGCAGCCGGTCGTGACCGACGATCGCGCTGAACGGATAGGTCGTCATGACTTGACCATGGGGACGTGCGGAACGCCGTCGTCGAGAAATTCCGCACCGTCGCGGACGAACCCGTGACGGGCGTACATCTCCTCGAGATAGGTCTGGGCATTTATACGGCACGGGTAGTCGCCGACCTCGGCGAGCGCCGCCTGCAACAGCCGGGTGGTATGCCCCTGCCCCCGCGCCTCGCGCTTCGTGCAGACACGGCCGATGCGAAAGCCCTTCTGGCCGCCCGGATGCTCTTCCATCAGCCGCAGCGTGCAGATGACTTCCCCGTCGGCCCCCTCGAGCCAGAAGTGGCGGGTCTCGGTGAGCAGATCCCGCCCGTCCAATTCGGGGTACGGCGTGGCCTGCTCGACGACGAACACCTCGACGCGCAGTTTGAGCAGTTCGTACAGCGTTGCGGCGTCCAGGTCCTTGGCCCAGCTCCGACGTAGCGCGACCGTCATATCAGGAGCCCGGCGTGGTCCATGGCTGTCGGGTCCTTGGCTACCTGCGGGTCAGACACCCGTTCGATCACTCTCCGCGGTCGGTTCGGTCGGCTTGGCGGTTTCAGGTTATCCGCCCCCATCTCCCGGCGTCGGCCCAGGTCGGCCGCGGGCCGAGACTATGGTGGCTGTCGTGACCGACTGGGAGCCAGATGTGCTGGCCGGTTACCGGCAGCAGACGTTCGAGCTGGGACCAGACCCCGACGGGGAAGGGCCGCTGGTCGCCACACTCGTGCGCCGCGGAGGGGCCGACCGATCTGCCACCCGCGCCGTGCTGGCGGTGCACGGCTTCACCGATTACTTCTTCCACACCGAGCTCGCCGATCATTTCGCCGGCCGCGGCTTCGCCTTCTATGCGCTCGATCTGCACAAATGCGGCCGGTCCTGGCGCCAGGACCAGACTCCGCACTTCACCACCGACCTGGCCCGCTACGACCACGAGCTCACCCGCGCGTTGGACGTCATCGGCGCCGAATCGACGGCGGACGTGCTGGTGTACGGGCACTCCGCGGGCGGGCTCATCGTGTCGTTGTTTCTCGACCGAATGCGCCGCCAGGGCCTGACGCAGCGCAAACGTGTCACCGGCCTGGTGCTGAACAGCCCGTGGCTGGACCTGCAGGGGCCCGCGGTCCTACGGGCCGCCCCGACCGGCGCGGCGATTGCCGCGCTGTCCCGGATGCGCAAGCTCACCGTGGTGCGCTCGCCGACCGAGGGTGGTTACGGAACGACGCTGCACCGCGACTATGCGGGCGAGTTCGACTACGACCTCAGGTGGAAGCCGATCGGCGGGTTTCCCGTCACGTTCGGCTGGATCCACGCGATCCGGCGCGGACACGCGAAACTTCACCGTGGGCTCGACGTCGGTGTGCCGAATCTGATTCTGCGCTCCGATCACAGCGTGCGTGAGGTCAGAGACCCGGACAGCATTCAGCGCGGCGACGCGGTGCTGGACGTCAAGCAGATCGCCCGGTGGGCCGGCTGCATCGGCAACAGGACCACCGTGGTACCCATCGCCGACGCCAAGCATGACGTCTTCCTGTCGGTTCCCGACGTGCGGCAGGTGACCTACCGTGAGCTGGATCGCTGGCTGGACGCCTACATCGGCGACGACGCGGAAACCATGGCACGACAACATAATCCGAACAAGGGGTGACGAGATGACGCACTTCGACATCGCGATCATAGGGACCGGTTCGGGCAACTCGATCCTCGACGAACGGTACGAGGACAAGCGGGTGGCGATCTGTGAGCAAGGGGTGTTCGGCGGGACGTGCCTCAACGTCGGTTGTATCCCGACGAAGATGTTCGTATACGCCTCCGGTGTCGCTCAACAGATACGCGAGTCGTCGCGATACGGCATCGACGCCCACATCGACGAGGTGCGCTGGGCCGACATCGTCTCCCGCGTGTTCGGGCGCATCGATCCGATCGCCGACGGCGGCGAGAACTACCGCCGGTCCTCGCCGAACGTGGAGGTCTTCGGCAGCCATACGCGCTTTGCGCCGACGAAACCCGACGGCCGCTACGCGTTGCGCACCGATGACGGTGACGAATTCACCTCCGACCAAGTGGTCATCGCCGCGGGCTCCAGGGCCGTTGTTCAGGAGGCGGTCACGGCGTTCGGGGAGCAGTACCACACCAGCTACACCAACATGCGCATCGCCGACTTGACCAAGCACATCATAATCATCGGCGGAGGGTGCAGCGCCTGCGAGTTC
>CAZOIX010000771.1:456-2716 GCA_964579685.1 uncultured Mycobacterium sp. | reverse complement strand
GTTTACCGCGGAATGCGGGCAGGCCGAGCTCCGCGACGGCGGCGGCGCGCGCATCTTCGTCGAGGTCGGCGAGATGACGCGGCGGCATCGCACGTCGCGGCGGTTCGAACACGAGGGGCAGTGAGGTGGCCATGAGCTGTTGCCAGTATCTCATTGTCGCGCGCCGGAAATTAATTCGCGAAGTACGGCGTTGCCCGCAACTATGGTTCGTATGCCCACCAGGACCATGCCGATCGGAGCGGCGTCGGCGCTGACGTTCTTCTACGCTCTGGGCTATCCCATTGGTGCACTTGCTGTTTCGGTGATGTCACCCATGGCGGTGCTGGTGTTCCGGTTTGGCCTGGCCGCTGCGATCCTGGCGACGTGGGCCAAAGTCGCGCGGGTGAGCTGGCCCACAGGGCGCACGCTGGTGCACGTTCTGATCAGCGGGCTCCTTGCCCAAGGCCTGCTGTTCACCTGCCTGTATGTGGCGCTGATGCACGGTGCGCCCGCCGTCCTCGGAGCCGTCATCATCTCGATGAATCCGGTCGTCACGGCGGTCCTGGCGGCGATGTTCCTGGGCGAGGCGCTCACCTGGACTCGCATCGGTGCGCTGACGCTGGGGGTGGTGGCCGTGCTCGCGTCGTGCGCGGGCCGGCTGATCACGGTCGGCGGAGTCGACGCCGCGGTCCTGCTCATCCTCGTCTCGCTGTTCAGCGTGGCAGCCGGCGGGGTGTATCAGCAGAAGTTCTGCTCCGGCGTGGACTTCCGGGCGACGGCGGCGCTGCAGAACGCCGCATGCATCCTGCCCATCGTCGCCCTGGCCGCGGTGATGCCGTGGACGGTGACGGATCCGGTCAAGGCCGCGGGGGCCGTCGCGGCGGTGGTGCTGCTCAACGCTGTGCTGTCGATGACGCTGTACGTCCGCGGCATCAATGAATACGGCGCGGCGGCGGTGGCGATGTTGTTCGCGCTGATCCCCGCGGTCGCGGGTGTCTTGTCCTGGATCATGCTCGGTCAACGCCCCGATCTCGGAATTGCCGTGGGACTCATCGTCGGCGCGTCCGCGTGTTGGCTCAACGCCAGGGGGTCACGCCAGCAGGGTGAGGACGATCCAGCCGGCGACCGCGGCGGGCAACATCGCGTCGATCCTGTCCATCACTCCCCCGTGACCGGGTAACAGCTTGCCCATGTCCTTGATCCCGAGGTCGCGTTTGACCTGCGATTCGACCAGGTCGCCGAGCACGCCGGTGATCACCAGCAAGAGGCCGAGCGGAATCCCGACCCACCACGGCTTGTCGAGAAGGAAGACCACCGCGAGCACGGCGGCGGTGACCCCGAACAACAGCGAGCCGCCCAGCCCTTCCCATGATTTCTTCGGGCTGATCGCAGGCACCATCAAATGCTTGCCGAACAGCACACCAGCCACGTAACCGCCGATATCGGCAAAGACGACTGTGGCGATGACGATGAACGTCCTGAAGCCGCCGTGGTCCTGGAAGATCAACAAGGCGCTGAAACTGGCGAACAGCGGCACCCACGTCGCCAGCAGCACCGTGGCCGACATGTCGCGCAGGTAGTTGACGGGCTGCTCGCGAATGCCCTGCCCGACCAGGCGCCACACCATGCACACCACGATCGTTCCCGCGTATGCGCCCAGCACGCCCTCGACGCCGAAAGGCCACGACAGCCAGATCATGGCCTCGGCACCGGCCAGCAGTGGAACCACCGGAAGGGCGTAGCCGGCCTCTCCCAGCCGGCGAATGACCTCGTGCATGCCGATCGGGATCGCGATGGCCAGCACCGGTATCCAGCCGAGGGGAACGAACAGCAATATCCCGATCGCCATCGCGCCGAGAACCACACCGACCCCGATCGCTGCGGGCAGATTCCGCCCCGCCCGCCCTGCCTTTTTGTCGGCCTTCTTCGATGGTTCTTCGACCGGCGTATCTGCCACGGGAATGGTGTGCTGATCGGCCACTAGACCTCCAGCAACTCGCCTTCTTTGTGCTTGACCAGCTCGTCGATCTGGTTCGTGTAGGTGTGGGTGACCTTGTCGAGATCCTTCTCTGCCCTGCCCACCTCGTCTTCGCCCGCCTCGCCGTCCTTCTTGATGCGGTGCAGCTCCTCCATGGCCTTCCGACGGATGTTGCGCACCGACACGCGGGCATCCTCGCCTTTGGCCTTGGCCTGCTTGACCAGGTCACGGCGGCGCTCCTCGGTCAGCTGGGGGATCGCGACCCGAATGACGTTGCCGTCGTTCGTCGGATTCACGCCCAGG
>CAZOIX010000771.1:0-446 GCA_964579685.1 uncultured Mycobacterium sp. | reverse complement strand
TGATTGGCCTCATACGGCTTGATCACGACGAGCCGGGGCTCGGGGACGTTGATGCTCGACAGCTGCGTGATCGGTGTCTGCGAACCGTAGTAGTCCACGTTGACACGCGCGAACATGCCGGGATTGGCGCGGCCTGTCCGGATGGACGACAGGTCGTCACGCGCCACCGACACCGCCTTCTCCATCTTCTCTTCGGCGTCGAAGAGGGTTTCGTCGATCACGTTGCTCTCCTCATGACGTGCTCCTGGCGAACGCGTCCGGTGTTAGGTGGTGACCAGTGTTCCGATCTTCTCACCTGCGACCGCACGCGCGATATTGCCATCGGTGAGCAGGTTGAACACCAGGATTGGCATGCCATTGTCCATGCACAGGCTGAAGGCCGTCGCATCGGCGACCTTGAGACCGCGATCGATCACCTCGCGGTGGCTGATCGCGGTCAACAACTC
>CAZOIX010000770.1:0-2719 GCA_964579685.1 uncultured Mycobacterium sp. | reverse complement strand
GTTCACCCACACCGATCCGGCCCAGATCGGCGGCCGCTACATCGGCACCATCGAGCCCGCGCTGCGTGGCGAAACGTTCACCGAGGTGAACACCGGCACACTCGGCCCGTCGATTCGCGCCGTCGCGCCGGTGCGCGACGCGTCGGGCAAGATCGTCGGCCTGGTGTCCGCGGGTATCCTGCAGACCAGCCTGGCCGACCGGTGGCGCGCGCAGTGGCCGGATATCGCCGCGGTAAGCGCTGCAGCACTTGCTGTTTCACTGGCGGGTGTCTGGCTGATCCGCCGGCGGTTGCTGCGCCAGACCCATGGGCTGCGGCCCGACGAACTGCGCGTGATGTACGAACATCACGACGCGATCCTGCATTCGGTGTCGGAGGGGCTGATCGTGCTCGACCGCCGCGGTGTGGCACTCGTCAACGACGAGGCCCGCCGTCTGCTCGCACTTCCGCCTGGACCGGTCGACACAGACGACCTTCCGGAGTTCCTGCGAACCTACGACCCCGGCGCCCGCGACGAGGTGCACGTGACCGCCGACCGTGTCCTGGTGGTGAACCGATCGCGCGTGGCGGATCCGCACACCTCGGAAGTCGTCACGATCCGCGACCGCACCGAATTGCAGGGCGCACTGGGCGAACTCGGCTCGCTGAAGGTGCTCACCGACAGTCTTCGGTCGCAGGCGCACGAGGCAGCCAACAAGCTGCACACCATCGTCACGATGGTCGAGATGGGCCGGCCCGACGATGCCGTGCAGTTCGCCACCGAGGAGCTCGCGCTATCCCAGCATCTCGTCGACAGGTTGTCCGGCGCCGTCGGTGAGCCTGCGTTGGTCGCCCTGCTGTTGGGCAAGACCGCCCAGGCCGGCGAACGCGGCATCGAGATGACCATCACCGAAGACACCTACCTGCCGTCGAACTCCGAAGAGGTGCCGCTGACCGGCCAGGAAATGGTCGCCGTGGTCGGCAATCTCATCGACAATGCCATGGACGCCTGCGACCGCGACGATCCGTGGGTCGAAGTCACCGTGCAGATGGTGCACGGCACACTCACGCTGCGCGTCGCCGACAGCGGCCCGGGCATGGACCCCGAGACGTTCGAAAAGGCCATGCAACGCGGATACTCGACGAAGGGCGAGTCCGATCACCATGGTCTTGGACTGGCGTTGGTCAGCCAGATCGTCAAACGCCACGACGGCACATTGAGCACCGACGTCACCTACGGGTCCGTCGTGACAGTGACGGTCTCATGATCAACGTACTGATCGTCGAGGACGAACCGTTGATCGCCGAGGCCCACCAGACATACCTCCTCCGGCTTGACGGCTTCGCGGTGGCGGCGGTCGCCCACACCGCACGCGACGCGATACGCGCAGCCTCGGACGCCGCCACGACCGACACGCCGATCGACCTCGTGCTGTTGGACATCGGGCTGCCCGACGCCAGCGGTATCGCACTGGCGTCGGGACTGTCCGGATTGCGGCCGATCCCCGACATCATCGCGATCACCTCCGAACGCGATTTGGAGATGGTCCGCGCCGCGGTCGGTCACGGGGCGCTGGCGTACCTGCTGAAGCCGTTCACCTTCGCAGCCTTCCGCGATCGGCTGGAGCGCTACCGCCGCTATCGCGAAGCCCTGCCCGCGGGCACCGATGCGGCCAGTCAGGCTGAGGTCGACCGTGCCCTGGCGGAACTGCGCGTGATCGACAGGGCCGCAGCGCCAAAGGGTACTGCGCCGGGCACCAACGACGACATCGCCCGCGTGGTGCGGGATTCCACCGACGGCGTCACGGCCGACGAAGTGGCCGGGCGGGTCGGTGTGTCACGGGTAACCGCATGGCGATATCTCGAACGCCTCGCCGACGATGGCACGGTCACCCGTCACACCGACTACGGCAAGGCGGGCCGCCCGAAGACCCGCTACCAGTGGCGCCAGTGATTTGTGTGCGTTGCGCGCGCGAACGCACACAAATCGCTCCTAGGCGTTGACGGGTTCCAGTTCCACAGCTTCGGGCACGAAGATCGGATCGGTCTCCACGAACTGCGAGTACAGCAGCGGCATGGCCGACGCGACGGACATGGCCGTCACCCCACCGGCGTAGTCGGCCACATAGAGCCGACCCGCCTCGGAGTCGATTGCGACACAGGACGGTCGCGCGTCGAAATGCACCCTGTTGACGATTTTCAGGGTCAGCGTGCACAGCACCGTGACACTGTCGTAGTCCACGATGTACGCGCGCGTCTTGTCCGCGCTGACGGTCATCTGCGTCGGAGCGCCGACTCCGAGCTCCGCGGTACCGGTGATCGTGCCGGTGGACAGGTCGATCACCTCGACCGCTCCGCCGCGGGCTCGGTCCGACACGAGAACGTAGGCGAGGCCCTCGGCGATGGCGACGTCGCGGATCGGAGAACCGACCGACACGGCGCCGCGAACCTCGGCGGAGTCGACATCGACGACGACGAGGGCGCTGCCCTGGTCATCGGTGGTCGCCACGTAGAGCCGCTTCCCGCTGGGATCGACCCGCACGGCGTCGATACCGATGCCGGCCCCGGTGGCGATGTCGATGGTGCCGACTCGCTCGGCCGTCGTATCGATGACGACGACGTCGACGCGGTCATCCGCGTTGCGCGCCGCGTACACCCGCTTCCCGTCCGGGCTGGCGGCAAGCGCGGTCAAGCTGAAGGCCAGCGAGTACGTGGCGGTCACGGTCCGCGTGACGGTGTCG
>CAZOIX010000769.1:0-2722 GCA_964579685.1 uncultured Mycobacterium sp. | reverse complement strand
AGCGCAGCAGCGCGCTCGCCGCTTCCTCGGTGTCGGCGTCCACGTGGTCGGTACGGGCCAGCGTCCACTGCATCTCGGCCGGCTTGACGCCAAGGGAGTTCTCGAGCTGTTTTCGGACCAATGCGGCCTTGGCCTCGATATCGAGTCCGGTGAGGACGAGCGTCATCTCGTTGCGGAATCCGCCGACAGCGTTGAGTGACACCTTCAACGTCGGCGGCGGCGGCTCGCCTCTGACTCCGCTGATCCGCACGCGGTCAGGCCCGTCGTCGGAGAGCTCGATGGTGTCGACGCGCAGGGTGGCGTCTGGATTGGCGTAACGCCCACCGGTGATCTCGTAGAGCAGTTGTGCGGTGACGGTGTCGACGGTGACCGCGCCGCCGGTGCCGGGGTGTTTCGTGATCACCGCCGACCCGTCGGGATGGATCTCGGCGAGCGGGAAGCCCGGATGGGTGAGATCGGCGATTTCGGTGAAGAACGAGTAGTTGCCGCCCGTGGCTTGCGCGCCGCATTCGATGATGTGGCCGGCCGCGATCGCGCCCGCGAGTGCGTCGTGGTCGGTGCGGCCCCACCGGTGGTGTGCGGCCGCGGGACCGACGATGACCGACGCGTCGGTGACCCGGCCGGTGACGACGACATCGGCACCGGAGTTCAGGCAGTCGACGATGCCCCAGGCCCCGAGGTAGGCGTTGGCCGCCAGCGGTGTGCCGAACCCCAACTCTTCGGCTCGGGGCAGCAGGTCGTCGCCTTCGACGTGGGCGACCTGCACGCTCAACCCCAGGCGGTCGGCCAGCGCCCGCACCGCCTGCGCCAAACCGGCGGGATTCAGCCCGCCCGCATTCGCGACGATGCGCACCCCGCGGTCCAGAGCGGTGCCGAGGCATTCCTCGAGTTGGACCAGAAAGGTCTTGGCGTAGCCGCGGTCGGGTGACTTGGCACGGTCGCGCGCCAGGATCAGCATGGTGAGTTCGGCGAGGTAATCGCCGGTGAGGTAGTCCAGGTCCCCGCCGGTGAGCATCTCCCGCATCGCCGCGAGCCGGTCACCGTAGAAGCCCGAGCAATTGCCGATGCGCACCGCCGCAGTATTAGTAGCCACGCGCCTCCTTGCGACGTATCAACCAACCGGTAGGTTAGCGGCTACCGGTGGTATCGCGGCAACCGGCCCCCGTGCGATTTCGGTGCCCAAACAGTCGCTCAGCGAGCGTCCGCGCACCGAAATCGCCTGGTTTTGGAGGCTACGCAGGTCACCGGCTATCCTGAAGAGCAATTGCCGACGCCGCAGACCGTGCGCGGCACATACTTCATTACCGATAGCACCCCCGATTAGGAGAGTTTCGATCATGGCTGTGCCCAAGCGCCGGATGTCGCGTGCGAATACCCGTAGCCGGCGTTCGCAGTGGAAGGCCAAGCGCACCGAGCTCGTCGGCGTGACGGTCGCGGGACAGCAGCACAAGGTGCCCCGTCGCCTGCTCAAGGCTGCGCGTCTCGGGCTGATCGACCTCGACCGCCGCTGACGCCTACGCGCAGGCTCCCATCGGCGCGCCTCTCAGGTCGCTCTCAGATAGTGGGTTGACACTGTGGCTGTGCGCATACTTGTCGTCGACGATGATCGCGCTGTGCGCGAATCGCTGCGTCGATCGCTCTCGTTCAACGGCTACTCGGTCGAGTTGGCCCAGGACGGACTCGAAGCTCTCGATCTGATCGCCAGCGATCGTCCCGACGCACTCGTGCTCGACGTGATGATGCCGCGGCTCGACGGTCTCGAAGTGTGCCGCCAGTTGCGCAGCACCGGCGACGATCTGCCCATCCTCGTGCTGACCGCGCGCGATTCGGTCTCCGAACGCGTCGCCGGCCTGGACGCGGGCGCCGACGACTATCTGCCGAAGCCGTTCGCGCTGGAAGAACTGCTCGCCCGCATGCGTGCATTGCTGCGGCGCACCTCGCCCGACGACGGTACGGAGTCGCCGGCGATGACCTTCTCCGACCTGTCCCTCGATCCGGTCACCCGCGAGGTGACTCGCGGTCAGCGTCAGATCAGCCTCACGCGCACCGAGTTCGCACTTCTGGAGATGCTCATCGCGAACCCACGGCGGGTCCTCACCCGCAGCCGCATTCTCGAGGAGGTGTGGGGCTTCGACTTTCCGACGTCGGGCAACGCGCTGGAGGTGTACGTCGGATACCTCCGCCGCAAGACCGAGGCGGAAGGAGAGCCGCGGCTGATCCACACCGTGCGCGGGGTGGGTTATGTGCTGCGCGAGACCCCGCCCTGATGTCGGCACAGAAATTCTCGTCGCGGTCCAACCCGTACGCACTGTCGACGCAGCCGACTGCCAGCTCACTGTCTCTTCGCTGGCGGGTGATGCTGCTCGCGATGTCGATGGTGGCGATGGTGGTCGTGCTGATGGCCGTCGCGGTGTACGCCGTCGTCTCACGTGCGCTCTACGACGATATGGACAACCAGCTGCACAACCGGGCCAGGTTGCTGATCGAAAGTGGCTCGTTGACCACCGATCCCGGCAAGGCGATCGAAGGCACCGCGTACTCCGACGTCAACGCGATGCTGGTGAATCCCGGTCGGTCGATATTCACCGCCAATCAGGAGGGGCAGACGCTGCCGCTGGGTGATCCCGAGAAGGCAGTCATTCGCGGCGACCTGTGGATGTCGAAGCGGTCGGTCAACCAGCAGCGGGTGCTTGCACTGCATCTGTCCAATGGAAGTTCGTTG
>CAZOIX010000768.1:0-2723 GCA_964579685.1 uncultured Mycobacterium sp. | reverse complement strand
CGCTGCGCGACCTGCTGAGCTGGGTCGACCGGCCGATCCCAGAGCCCGCCTGACGGCGATTTCGGTGCGCAAACGCTCGCGCAGCGACGGTTTGCGCACCCAAATCGCTATGACGTGAGGCGATCAGCGACAGCGACGACGCGCTTGGCCAGGTGGTCGAGCGCGTTGTTCGTTGCGTCGTCGAACTCGTTGATGTTGTCGTGGTCCGCGACGAGGCTCGCGCCGTAGGGGTTTCCGTCGACGTACTTCACGGGATCGGTGTACCCGGGCGCCACGATGATGCCGCCGAAGTGCATCAGCGTGATGTACAGCGTGAGAAGCGTCGTCTCCTGACCGCCGTGGCTGGTGTTGGTCGACGTGAACGCCGCATACACCTTGTCGGCGAGCTTGCCTTCCGACCAGATGCCGCCCAGCGAGTCGAGGAAGTTTCGCATCTGGGCGGACACCGAGCCGAACCTGGTGGGCGAGCCGAAGATGACGGCATCAGCCCAAACGAGGTCATCACCGGTCGCGGCGGGTAGATCCTTCGTCGCCTCGTAGTTGGCCGTCCATGCCGGATTCTGGGCAAAGGACGCTGGATCGCGTGTCTCGGCGACGTGGCGGATGCGCACCTCGGCACCCGCGGTCTCGGCGGCGGACGCCACCCGCTTCGCCATCGTGGTGCCATGCCCGGTTGCGGAGTAGTAGATGACGGAAAGCTTGGTCATCGCATCAGCCTACGATCACACGGGAGGCGTCCAGGGAAAGTCGATCCAGAGATCGGTCCGGCGCCAGACGTACTCGCAATCGACTGTCGACTGCGGCTTCTGGTAGATGACGGCGCACCGAACCTCGGCGACATGCTTGGCGCAGACGTCGCGGACAAAACGCAGCGTTGCGCCCGTATCCGCCACGTCGTCCGCGATCAGCATGCGGGCGCCACCAAGGGTGCCGACATCGGGTAACGGCGACAACAGCACGGGTGCATCCCGTCGTTCGTCCACGCCCGTGTAGTACTCGACGTTCATCATGCGCACGTTCTTGACGTCGAGCGCGTAGCCGAGCGCACCGGCGACGAACAGTCCGCCGCGCGCCACTCCGAGTATCAAATCGGGTGTGAAACCATCGGCGACGACGGCGGCCGCGAGTTCTCGTGTGGCGGCGCCGAACTGGTTCCACGACAGTTCTTCGGAATCGCCCATCAGGCAAACCGTAACCGCTTGCCGGCAGCGCCGCTACGGTCGGCGTTCGTGGCCCGGTTTGCCGTGAGTACGGCGCCGCTCCTTCATTTCGGCTTCGTGCACATGACGCACGCCGTGCTGCAGGTCGTCGCGGACGCGGCGCTCGTGGTCTCGGAACACCGACCAATAGTTGTCGTCGAACTCCTCGACGACCTGAAACGTCCAGCGCCCGTAAAGCACATTGCGACCGACAACGTCCTTCTCGAGTCGGGCGGCCTCCGTGTCGTGTCCGGCTCTGCGCAGCTTGTCGCATGCTTCGCCGAGCAGAAGGTCGGCATGACCCATCAGCTGATGGAACGAGTACAACTGCCCGCGTGCGCGCTCCACACATTCCAACGCCTCGGATACGGCGCCGACGGCCTCGACCGTGGCATCGTCGAGGCCCTCCGGCCGCCGGGTCTTCTGCCCGTCGGGCTCTCTCACGACGAGAGGAATACCCGGTCTACGAGGCAGGGACACCCGTCTGTCAAGCTTTTGCATCGATCTTGCGGTGAATGCCGATACGCCCGGCGCGAGGTCTTATTCTGTCGACGTTGACAACTTTCAGGAAGTCTGTGAGCAGCGACGCCGACGAACCCCTGTACACCGTAAGCGTCGTCGCTGAACGCATCGGTGTGCCGACCGCGACGCTTCGCAGCTGGAATCAGCGCTATGGTGTCGGTCCTCCCGAACACAGCCCGGGTCAACATCGGCTGTACAGCGAGACCGACATCGCCGTCGTCCAGCGGATGTACGAATTGATCGTCGACGGTGCCAGCCCGCGGAGTGCGTCGCGGACCGCAATCGACTCGGTGCGCCCGGCGCGCGGTGACGCCGCTGCACTGCTCGTCGCCGCCTTCGACCTCGACGTGTTCACCGCGGGCGTGCTACTCGATCGCCACCTGCGCCACTTCGGCGTGCTCGACACGTGGAATCACATGGTGCGTCCGGCATTCGATGCGATCGCAGACCGCCAGGCTCATGGGGAAGGTTGCATCGACGTCGAACACGCGTTGTCGTGGACGGTGTCGCGGTCGCTGCAGCGTTTCCCCATCGCTTCCCCGCAAGACGCTGCACCGATCATTCTCGCGTGTACGTCGCGCGAAACCCATTAGCTGGCCCTGGAAGCCCTAAGCGCGGCGCTGGTCGAGCGGGGACGCGGCGCAGTGATGCTCGGTGCAGACGTCCCGCGGGCAGCGCTCATCGACGCGGTCGAACGCACCGGCCGCCCGGTCGCAACCCTGTTGTGGTCGCAGACGGCGGACACTGCTGACATCCGTGCGGTCGGTGACGTCGCCGCCCGAGCGACGGTCAGCGTCGGAGGTCCCGGGTGGGACGAAGTGGCAGACCAGATTCACGTGCCCCGAATGGACAGCCTCCGTACCGCCGTCGACCACCTCTCTGTCGTCGACTAGACGACCCTCCGCCTGGTGTGGCGTCGCCGCTAGGGCGACAGTCGCGGCAGCGTCTTGATACCGAACTCGCGACGCAGCACCGTTCGGGCGGCGTAGACGCCTGCCATAC
>CAZOIX010000767.1:0-2724 GCA_964579685.1 uncultured Mycobacterium sp. | reverse complement strand
CGATCACGGCGACCGAGCGGCATTCGTGCAGCGGCTGACTGCGACGCCTACGGATCTTGCGCACCGTCATGACCAACACCGCCGCCAACACGACGGCGACCGAGATGAAAATCGTGCCAAGGGTCGCCGGCGCAACCCCTGACACGAGGGCCACCACGCCGAACCCGCCGAGGACAAGCATCAGTACGGCCAGCACGAAGGCCAGGATCGCCAGCGCGCCCGTGCACCGGTCGAAGATGTTCACCCGACGTCCGTCGTCGGTGACGACGAGTCCGCCGGTATCGACGAGTACCTGGGGTTGCGCGGGTGCGTTCACGCATTGCAGCGTGCCACCTGCCCCGCCGCGGGGGTGCGTGAACCAACAAATGGCTGCTAGATGGTCATCGCGGCGCGGACATCGGCCTCCGAGGCCGAACCGCCGGTGCCGCTGGAGGTGACCCGGCCCGACTCGAGGATGTAGTAGCGCTGTGCGGATTCCAGCGCGAAGCCGATGTGCTGTTCGACCAGCAACACCCCGAGGTCACCCCGCTCCGTCAAGGCGGTGATCGCGGCTTCGATCTCCGCGACGACCGACGGCTGGATCCCCTCGGTCGGCTCGTCGAGGATCAGGCACTTCGGCGTGGTGATGAGCGCGCGTGCGATCGCCAGCTGTTGGCGCTGGCCGCCCGACAGCAGGCCCGCCCGACGGGTGAGAAGTTCCTTCAACGCGGGGAACAGATCGAGTTGTTCGTCGATGAGCGCCTTGCCGTTCTTGCGGCCGTCGGCGACCACCTGAAGGTTCTCGGCCGTCGTCAGCTGGCCGAACGACTGCTGCCCCTGGGGGACGTAGGCCAACCCACGGCCAACGCGGGCGCTGGGCCGCAGTTTCGTGATGTCGTCCCCGGCGAAGAGCACCTTGCCCGCCGTGCATTTCAGCAGCCCGACCGCCGCGCGCAGCAGCGTCGTCTTACCGGCGCCGTTGTGGCCCATCACGGCCGCCACGCCGTCGGTCGGCACCTCGAGGCTGACGCCGTGAATGACTTCGCTGCGGCCGTACCCGGCATGGACGTCGACCAGTTGCAGCATCAGGAGTTCTCCTCTACGAGCTCGATGCCGTCGGCGCCCGCCGCGGCGGTACCGAGGTAGACCTCCTGGACCTTCGGGTTGGCCTGCACTTCGGCCACCGATCCCTCGGCGATCACCTGACCGCGCGCCAATACGGTCACCGACGTCGCAAACGCGCGCATGAAATCCATATCGTGTTCGACGACGACGACCGTGCGTTCAGCACCGATGCGCCGCAACAGGTTTCCGGTCTCTTCGCGTTCCTCAGCGCTCATGCCGGCCACCGGTTCGTCGAGCAGCAGCACGTCGGCGTTCTGGACCAGCAGCATGCCGATTTCCAGCCACTGCTTCTGGCCGTGGGCGAGCACCCCCGCGGGTTTATCGGCCAGGTGGGTCAGCCCGATGGTGTGCAACGCCTGCTCGATCGCCGGGAGCACACTGGTGCGTCGCCGCAGCATCGTCCACACCGACCGGTTCGCGCCCGCGGCGATATCGAGGTTCTGCAACACCGTGAGCTGTTCGAACACGCTGGCGGTCTGAAAGGTTCGCCCCACCCCGCGCCGCGCGATCTGATGCACCTTCTTGCCGAGCAGTTCCACGCCGGACTTGTTCACCGAACCGGACGCGTGCACCAGCCCGGTGATCGCATCGATCACCGTCGTCTTACCCGCGCCGTTAGGGCCGATCAGGAATCGCAGATCGCCCTGGAACAGGGTGAGGTCGACGTCGCTCACCGCCTTGAAACCGTCGAAATCGACTGTCAAACCTCGCACTTCGAGGTATTGGGTGCCCATACCGACGTTGCCGCCTTCGGCGGGTTCCTTGCCGGCGGCGCTGGCCTGCGCTTCGGTCATGAACTGGCGCCCACCTTCTGTGCGTCGGAGTCGGGGGCCTTCTGCGACTCCGGTTCGGCGTTGGCTCTGCGCCAGCGTTTCAGCAAGACGCCGATTCCCGCCAGGCCCGCGGGGAAGAAGCCGACCACGACAATGAACAGCAGGCCTTGGGCGTACGTCCACTCCGACGGAAAGCGCTCGGAGAACAGGGTCTGGGCCCAGGCCACGCCGATCGCGCCCAGAACCGGTCCCAGTAGCGTGGTGCGCCCACCGATGGCAACGCCGATCAGGAAGGCGATCGACGGGAGGATGCCGACCTGTGATGGCGCGATGAAGCCGACGATCGGGGCGAACAGCGCGCCGGCGATGCCGGCGAACAGTGCGGCGACGGTGTACGCGACGACCTTGACGTTGGCGGGGTCGTAGCCCAGAAAACGTACCCGCTCCTCGCCGTCGCGCACGGCCACCAGCAGCTCGCCGTATCGGCTCTGCATGAGCTGCCGGACCACGGCGACGACGAGGAGCAGTACCCCGGCGGCGATGAAGTACAGCATCCGCCGGTTGGCCGGGTCGTTCAACGTGAATCCGAAGAACGTGCGAAACCTGTTGAGCCCGTTGCTGCCACCGAGGCTGGTTTGCCCGACGAGAAGGATCGCCAGCGCGGCGGCCAACGCCTGCGACAGGATCGCGAAGTATGCACCCTTGACGCGACGCTTGAAGACGCCGAGTCCCAACGCCGCCGCGATGGCCGTCGGCACAAGCACGATCGCCAGCATCGTGAAGGCGGGCGAGGCGAACGGCTGCCAGTAGGCGGGCAGTTCCCGGACACCGGCGATCTGCATGAAGT
>CAZOIX010000766.1:0-2725 GCA_964579685.1 uncultured Mycobacterium sp. | reverse complement strand
GTTGAGCTGTTTGCGCAGGGCCGGGGCGGCCACCATGTTCAACCGCCCAGAGGGCTGGACGACGACAACTCCGGACTCCGTTGTACGCGCTGCAAAGTCGCCCAAGGCGCGCTCCTCTCTTTGACCGCGACGAGCGTCAGACTAGTTCTTTTTCCGGTTCACCGACGGTCAATTCCGACTGAACGCAGCGACATATTCAAGTTTCATTTCCCGAAGCCAACGACCAACTAGACTGCGGCCGTGGATGACGCGATGCCGTCAAACGAGGACGCGAAATCACAAGCCGCGGCGGGGCTTTCTGATGCCGAACAGCGCATATTAAAACAAGGACTGGTGGCCGCGGTCGTCGGGGCCGGAGTGGATGACGCGGCGTCCGCGCTGCTGGCTGAAAAGCTGACAGCCGATCCCGACGCGCTGAATCCCGTAATTCAACTTACGCTGAGCGATCCCGCCCGACTGGCCGCGCTGCGCAGCACCGGACTGATGCAAAACAGCGCCAGCGTCACGCTCGACACGGTCGCACTATTGGCGGCCGAGGCGATTAGGGCGCCCTTTGTTGCAGTGTCACTAATTGACGACAGCAGAGAATTCATTGCCGGGTGCAACGCCGCTGACCGTGCATTCGAAAGAGTGCGCTCGGCAAACCTCTCGATGAGCAAGTTCGCGGTCGTCAGCGGCATCCCGTTCATCGTCGAGGATGCCACCGAGCATCCATTGCTGGGCAGCCATCCACTTGTGCTCAGCGGGCAAGTCGTGGCATACGCCTGCATTCCCATTTTCAGCGACGACGATCTTGCGGTCGGCGCGCTCTACGCCTGGGACGCCCGACCCGTCGAGTGGACGGGCGGTCAAATCATCGTCTTGCAGGACATGGCGGATCTTGCGAGCGCAAAGATCTTCCGCCGGCCGATATGATCACGCCGACCGAATCTATCGGTACGACACCGAATGGTCTGGCGCCCGTTCCCGATGCTCCGAAGCACAACGGTGCCGCACGCGCCGTGTTGAGTCGTATCGGTCCGCTCGGAGCGGCCGCTGCCGTCGCCGTCGACATAGTGTCGGCCGCGGTGTCCGTCGCCTTAGGGGTGTGGTGGTCGTCGGCGACCGAACCGGAACTCCCGCCGACGTGGATGGTCGCCCTGTTCGTGCCGATCGTCATCGTGTTATTCGGTGTGCAATCCCTCTACCGCCACAAACTGGGCCGAAATTTCATCGACGAATTCGGCCCGATCGAGACCAACGTGGCGCTTGCCGCTGTTCTTGTGCTCGTCGTCATGACGCTCGCCGGCGCGCCACCCACCGCGGGCGCGGTGATCGCCAAGACCTGGCCTGCGCCGCCGTGATCATGCCGGTGCCACGTTTCTTCCACGCGATGATCCAGAAGCGACTGAGAAAAAGCCACCACTTCATGACACCCGCCCTGATCGTCGGGAGCGGAACGGTCGCCGACCGAATCATCGAACGCCTGCAGACCTTCCCCGAATACGGCCTGGAACCGATCGGCCTCCTCGAAACCGAAGGTGCGGACGCGAATTCACACCCTGATATTCCTGTCATCGGCACCGCGGATTCCATTGCGGCGGCGATAAACACCACGGGGGCGGGGGCCGTCCTCATTGCGTTCGCGCCGGTGCGAGACGAGCGTCTCATCCGCGTGGTGCGCGTCGCGCACCGACACAAGGTGCGTGTCTGGGTCGTTCCGCGCATGTTCGACGCCGTCGGTGAACGGGCCAGCGTCGAACATCTCGGCGGCTTGCCGTTGTTGGCTCTCCCGAACGCTGACCCGCACGGTTGGCAATTCACGGTCAAGCACGTCCTCGACCGTGTGGCGGCAGGCGTTGGACTGCTTGCCATCTCGCCGTTGCTCTTGACCCTGATCCTGTTGATTCGGTTGAGCTCACCCGGGCCCATCTTCTTCGGACAGGAGAGGATCGGACGCGACGGAAAAGTGTTCAAATGCCTGAAGTTCCGCAGTATGCGCCCGGCGAAGGAGTCCGACGCCGCCTTCGAACTGAAAGACAGTTCGGCTCCGGGTGGAGTCGAGGGCGTCGACAGGCGGACGGCCGTCGGCAAGTTCATGCGAAAGACGTCGTTGGACGAACTACCCCAGTTGATCAACGTCCTCAAGGGCGAAATGAGTCTGGTAGGGCCACGGCCCGAAAGACCGGAATTCGTCGAGTTCTTCGAGATACAGATACACCGTTATGGCGAACGCCACCGAGTGAAGGCCGGCATGACCGGATGGGCGCAGGTACATGGTCTGCGGGGGCAGACCTCGATCGCGGACCGGGTCGAATGGGACAACTACTACATCGAGAACTGGTCACTCGCACTCGATCTGAAGATTCTCGCGCTGACGGTCAAAGCCGTCATGCAGGGTGCGGAATGACGCGTTTGTTCTCGTCAGCCCACCTTCTGCAGCTGGAACGGGCTTTGAGTCACGATTCCGCCTGCACAACCGTAGTTGGAGTCTGACGACAACACCCCGGCCAGCGTGACCGGGTTGACCAACATCGACACCACCGCCGGTTCGTAGTGCCCGTCGTCGCAGGTGAGACCGCCTGGCTTCGAGACGGTGAAGGTCCAGTTGCCGCCGTTCAGCGTGGTGGGAGTGGTCCAGCCCTCGTTGCTGGCGACCGTGCCGTTGCAGCCGGCAGCTCCGCATTTCGTCGCGAATGTCCAGACGTTGTACGGGTCGCCGTCGGTTCCGCTGTAGGTGCCGTTC
>CAZOIX010000765.1:0-2730 GCA_964579685.1 uncultured Mycobacterium sp. | reverse complement strand
CGCCCCGGCAGCGGCCTCGATTCGTGCGCCCTCCTCGATCGCGGCGAGCACCGTCACATCATCCGCCCCCGAGAACTCCGAATCGAACATACATTCGATTATGCCTCAACCCACCGACATTGCGCGGGTTATGAGCCTCCGCCAAGGAAACGCCAAGACGGATCCACGACCTTGAAATCGGCAAGAAAGGAGTAGTCAGATGGACACTTCCGTGACACCCATCGACGATGCCGACGACCACATCGTCCGATCGGAGAACTGAGACTAGCGCTTGATGTTGGCGTACCAGTCAAGCAGCGCGGGGTCGTCGACGGCGGTGCGCTCCACCACCTTCGCGGCGTCCGCGCCGGCGAAAAGCTTCTTGATCGGCACCTCGAGCTTCTTCCCGGTGCGCGTGTGTGGCACACCGGGGGCCTCGATGATGTCGTCGGGAACGTGTCGCGGCGACACCTCGTCGCGAATCGTCTTCCTGATGCGGTCGCGCAGCGCGTCATCGAGCGTCGCGCCGTCGGCGAGCACGACGAACAACGGCATCCAGTACCCGCCGTCGTCTTGCTCACAACCGATCACCAAGGCCTCGGCGACCTCCGGCAGCCGCTCCACCGCCTGGTAGATGTCGGCGCTTCCCATCCGGATACCGTGCCGGTTCAGGGTCGAATCCGAACGGCCGTGCACGATGATGCTGCCGTGGTCGGTGATCGTGATCCAGTCACCGTGTCGCCATACACCGGGAAACATGTCGAAATACGCACTGCGATAACGTGATCCGTCGTCATCGTTCCAGAAGCCGATCGGCATGGACGGCATCGGCTTGGTGATGACCAACTCGCCGACCTCGCCACGTACCGAATTGCCCGACTCGTCCCAGGCGTCCAACGCGACTCCCAGAAACGGGGCCGACAACTCGCCAGGCCACACCGGCACGGTGCGCACGCCCCCGATGAACGCGGACACCACGTCGGTACCGCCGCTGATGGACGCCACCTGGACGTGTTCACCGACGTTGTCGCGCAGCCACAATGACGACGACGGAGGCAGTGACGAGCCGGTGATGCCGACCGTCTTCAGGGCCGACAGATCGTGGTCTTTGCGCGGAACCGCTCCCGCCTTCGCACAACCCAGCACGTACCCAGGGCTGGTGCCCAGAACCGTCGCCCGCAGCCGCGCGGCGATGTCCCACAACGCGTCCGGCCGGGGAGCGTTGGGGCTGCCCGAGTAGCAGACGATCGTCGCACCCACCAACAGGCCGGCGATCTGGAAGTTCCACATCATCCAGCTCGGACTGGTGTACCAGAAGAAGGTGTCGGCCGGTCCGATATCCGATTGCAGAGCAACGGCTTTCAGATGCTCCAGCACGACGCCGCCGTGTCCGTGGATGATTCCTTTGGGTTTGCCCGTCGTGCCCGACGAGTACAAAATCCACAGCGGGTGGTCGAAGTCGACGGGTACGGTTTCGAGTACGCCGCCGGTCGCGGTGAGTTCGGATGCCGTCACCGTCGCTTTCAAAGTCGGCAGTCCCGCACGAAGGGCCTCGACATCCTCACGTTTGTCGTAGTACTTGCCGCCGAATTCATAGCCGTCGGCCGTGACCAACACCAGCGGCTCGAGCTGTCCCAGTCGGTCGAGCGCCGCCTTGGCTGAATAGTCCTGGCCGCACGCGCTCCAGATCGCACCGACGCTTGCCGCCGCCAGGAACGCAATGACCGCTTCGGGGATGTTCGGCAGGTATCCGACGACGCGGTCACCCACACCGACGCCCAGAGAGCGTAACTTGGCGGCGAACGCCGCTGTCCGTCCGAGCAATTCGGCCCACGATATTCCGACCGACGTACCGCCTTCGGCGACGTGGATGATGGCCGGCCGATCGGTTCGGGCGTTGCGGATGACCTGACCCACATAGTTCAGCGTCATGCCCGGAAACCATTGCGCGCCTGGCATCGTCGCGTTCACAAGGACTTTGTCGGATCGCTCACCAAGCTCGAAGTAGTCCCACAGCAACGCCCAGAACGCGGCGGGCTCGTCGACCGACCACTGCCACAGAGACGTGTAATCGGTGGTCCGCACGCCCGCGCGGTCGGCCACAAAGCGCGCGAAATCGGTCACCCGTGCACTGGTGACGTCCTCATCCGTCGGCACCCATTGCGGTGCGGCACCGGTCATCGCGCGCTCCAACCCCCATCCATGGTGTACGACGCCCCAGTCACCATCCCCGCGGAGGCAGACGCCAGCCAACTCACCAGGGCCGCCACTTCCACGGGTTCCACCAGACGTTTGATGGCACTCTCCTTCAGGAGGATGTCGGTCACCACCTTATCCTCCGCGATGCCGTGCGCCTTGGCCTGATCGGCGATCTGCTTGGTCACCAGCGGCGTTCGCACGTAGCCGGGGTTCACGCAGTTGCTCGTCACGCCATGCGCCGCACCCTCCAGAGCGGTCACCTTTGACAGACCCTCGAGCGCATGCTTGGCGGTGACGTAGGCGACCTTGTACTCCGACGCCCTCAACCCGTGCACCGAGGAGATGTTGATGATCCGACCGAAGTCCTGGCTGTACATGTGCGGCAGCGCGGCCCGGATGAGCAGGAACGGCGACTCCACCATCAGCATCATCATGTGGCGGAACCGATCCGGCGCGAATTCGGGAATCGGACTGACGTGCTGCACTCCGGCGTTGTTGACCAGGATGTCGGGCTGAAGCTGCAGCTCTTCGAGCACCGAGGCATCGGAAAGG
>CAZOIX010000764.1:0-2731 GCA_964579685.1 uncultured Mycobacterium sp. | reverse complement strand
CCGCTGATCCGCGTCGGTGCCCAGCGGGCGGTGGTCTCGACGATCGTTGTCAACGAGGGCCGCGAACTCGCCGTCGATCTGGAGATCAACGCCGGCCGTGCCAACAAGGCGCGACTGAACCGCTCCCCCGTCCGGAGTGCGCGGGAGATCCTGGGTGTGCTGCGGGCGGTTCTCTTCGCACCCGAGGATCTCGCGCTGGTACGGGGCGATCCCAGCGAACGGCGGCGCTACCTCGACGAGCTGGCCACCACCAGGCGGCCACATGTCGCGGCGATTCGGGCCGACTACGAGAAGGTGCTCAAACAGCGGACGGCGTTGTTGAAGAGCGCGTCCGGCGCGAGATATCGCGGCGACCGCAGTGTGCTCGACACGCTGGATGTGTGGGACGGCCACCTGGCCGCGCACGGGGCCAAACTCATTGCGGCCCGAGTCGACCTGGTGAACCAGTTGGCTCCGGAGGTGGAGAAGGCCTACCAGCTGTTGGCCCCTGCATCGCGGCCCGCGGGGATCCGCTACCGCAGCGGTGTGCAGGTCATCGAGAGTGAGGCCGAAACCGGAACCGGCACCGCCGAGTCGTTCGAGGCGGCTTTGTTGGACGCGCTGGGGCGGCGCCGGGACGCCGAATTGGAACGGGGCGTCTGTCTGGTGGGTCCGCATCGGGTCGATCTGGAGTTACGTCTCGGCGACCAGGTTTCGAAAGGTTTTGCCAGCCATGGCGCATCGTGGTCGATGGCATGGGCGCTGCGGCTCGCCGCCTACGAGCTGTTGCGTGCCGAAGGCGGAGACCCGGTGCTGCTACTCGACGATGTGTTCGCCGAGCTCGACACTGCGCGCAGGCAGGCGCTGGCCAACGTCGCGGCATCCGCAGAACAGGTGCTGGTCACCGCTGCGGTTCATGAAGACATCCCCACCGACTGGGATGCCGGCCAGATCGAGATCGTCATGATCGACGACGACACCGGCCGGATCTCTCAGGTGCGAGAAAGCGAGGGGCGCAATGAGTGACGACGTGGAACCCCCGGCACACCTAGCCCATCTAAAGGGTATGGATCTGGTGCGACGCACCCTGGAGGAGGCGCGCGGCGCCGCCCGCAGTCAGGGGAAGGATGTGGGCCGCGGCAGGGGCCCGACACCGCGCAAGGTCGCGGGTACCAGTCGGCGGCGCTGGTCGGGGCCGGGCCCGGACTCCCGCGATCCGCAGCTGTTGGCGGCGGTGACGCGCGATGTCGCCCGCAACCGCGGCTGGTCGGGCCGGGTTGCGCAGGGGGCGGTGTTCGGTCGGTGGCATGCGGTGGTCGGTGAGCAGATCGCGGCCCATGCGACGCCGACCGGACTGAGTGAGGGTGTTCTCACGGTGTCCGCGGAGTCCACGGCCTGGGCCACGCAGTTGAGAATGGTGCAAGCGCAACTTCTCGCGAAGATCGCCGCCGCCGTGGGCGACGGCGTGGTGAGATCACTGAAGATCGTCGGTCCGGTCGCCCCGTCATGGCGCAAAGGCCGCTATCACATCGCGGGCCGCGGCCCCCGCGACACGTACGGTTGAGCGGCGTTTCCGCCATTGGCTGAGTGCCGCGAGGACGCTGTGAACGGCGTTCCCAAGCGTCATGACGCACCTTGGATCGAAAAATTCCGTATATGGCGCGAATAGGTGAGTAGAAACGCTGCCTCAGAGTCGGTCCTGACGGTACGTGACGGTAGACTGATTTCATGACTTGCCGGCGGTAACAGATCACCGCCAGAGCCCCATCCCCAAAGAGAGTAGGGAAGCTACCGCCCGTGGCTGCTGCGAAGAAGAAAGCACAGGAACAATACGGTGCCGATTCGATCAAGGTGCTGGAGGGCCTTGAGGCCGTCCGCAAACGTCCCGGCATGTACATCGGGTCGACCGGTGAGCGGGGTCTGCACCACCTGATTTGGGAGGTGGTGGACAACGCGGTCGACGAGGCGATGGCCGGCTTCGCCACCGAGGTCTCGGTCCGTCTCCTCGATGACGGGGGCGTCGAGGTCACCGACAACGGCCGCGGAATCCCTGTCGGGATGCACTCGACCGGAATCCCCACCGTCGACGTCGTGATGACGGTCCTGCACGCGGGCGGCAAGTTCGAGGAAGGCGCCTACAGCGTCTCCGGCGGCCTGCACGGCGTGGGTGTCTCGGTCGTCAACGCGCTGTCCACCAGGCTGGAGGCGGATATCCGCACCGAGGGCTACGAGTGGTTCCAGACCTACGACAATTCGATACCCGGCACGCTCAAACAGGGGGAGAAGACGCGGAAGACCGGCACCACCATCAGGTTCTGGGCCGACCCCAATGTCTTCGAGACCACCAACTACGACTTCGAGACCGTCGCGCGCCGTCTGCAGGAAATGGCGTTCCTCAACAAGGGGTTGACGATCACGCTCACCGATGAGCGCGTCAGCGCCGACGAGGTCACCGACGAGGTCGTCAGCGATACCGCCGAGGCGCCGAAGTCGGCCGAGGAGAAGGCCGCCGAGGCCGCGGCTCCGCACAAGGTGAAGAACCGCACCTTCCACTACCCCGGCGGGCTGGTCGACTTCGTCAAGCACATCAACCGGACGAAATCGCCGATCCACCAGAGCATCGTGGACTTCTCCGGCAAGGGCGAAGGCCACGAGGTCGAGATCGCGATGCAGTGGAACGCCGGCTACTCGGAGTCCGTGCACACCTTCGCCAACACGATCAACACCCACGAGGGCGGCACCCACGAGGAGG
>CAZOIX010000763.1:0-2739 GCA_964579685.1 uncultured Mycobacterium sp. | reverse complement strand
GTCCCGAGGACATCAGGTCGATCCAGCCATCGACGATATCGGCCACGGGTAATCCGGTGTCGAGGAAGCCCCGCAGTCGCGCCTCGATGTCGGTGCCTGCGTTTTCCACGACGGCCGCGGCCAACTGCTGCTTGCCGTCGGGGAAGTGGTGATACAGCGACCCGGCCTTGACGTCGGCGGTCTCCAAGATCTGGTTCACACCGGTCGCCGCGTAACCCTGCCGGCGAAAGAGCAGGGCCGCAGCGTCGACGAGTGCGGCGCGGCTGCGATCCGGGCGGGGCATGCCTTGACTTTACTTGAAAGGTCACTCAAGAATAGTTGAACGTTCGCTAAAGAAGGGGTCGGCCATGTGGCAGCTGGTGTTCGAAGAGGCTCACTCATACGTCTGGCGCGAGGCGCCCGACCCCGAGATCACCGCACCTGATCAGGCCATTGTCCGGCCACTGCTGGTCGCGTGCTGCGATCTGGACGTGGCGGTGGCCGAAGGCAGACTCCCGATGCCACCCGGACACGCCGTGGGTCACGAGGGCATCGGTGAGGTGGTCGCCATCGGAGACGCCGTGCGCGACGTGACACCCGGCGACCGGGTCGTGATCCCCTTCCAGATCAATTGCGGGCAATGTCGCGAATGCCGACGCGGGGCGACAGGGTCATGCGGGGCGTTGCCATTGATGGCGATGTACGGCATGGCCCCACTCGCCGGCGTGGACGGCGGCGGGTTCATGGCGGACCTGGTGCTCGTGCCGTACGCCGACGCGATGTTGGTGCCGATCCCGCGCGGAGTCGACCTCGTCGGCATCGCATCGCTGTCGGACAACATCGTCGATGCCTGGCGGGCCGTTGGGCCCTATCGAGCAGAACTCGCCGCACTCGACGAAGCCGACCGGCGTGTGCTCGTCGCCGGACGCCAGTCGATCGGGCTGTACGCGGCGGGACTGGCTGCGGCGCTCGGCTACCGCGTCGACTATGTCGACACCGACCCGCAACGACTCGCGGCCGCCGAAAAGCTCGGCGCCACAGTGCATGACAAGCTCAAACCGGACAAGTCCGCGGGACCCTACCCGGTCACCGTCCACACCACGGCCGATCCCGCGGTGCTTGCCGCGACGTTGCGCGTGACCTGGCCGGACGGGGTGTGCACCGACACCGGGATCTACTACCAGGGCGCGGTGGAGATGCCGCTGCTGCCGATGTACACCCGAGGTGTGCGGTTCGTGACCGGTCGGGTGAACGCCCGCGCGGTCATTCCGGAGGTGGCCGAACTCGTGACGGCCGGCTGTGATCTGACGCCCGTCGTCGACCGCGTGGTGCCCTGGGGCGACGCCGCCGACGCCTGGCCCGCGATGACGGGCAAGACGGTCTTCACCCGGTAGCGCTCAGGCGATGTCGGCGACGAAGATTGCCATTTTCTTCGCCTGTACACGGGCCATGAACGGCAGGTCGTCGACGCCGCCGGTACCCGCGGGCACGATGCGCGGGTTGACGATGTGGACCGTGCGGGACCCGAAGAGCACGTCGGCCTCGTTGGCGGCGAGCACGTTCTTGACCCAGTCGGTCTTGCCGTGCCCCAGCGAGATCGCCAGGATGCCGCCCTTACGGAACGGGGTAACGACGGTTTCGTAGGTCTTGCCGGACTTGCGACCGCGATGCCTGACCTTGGCGACTCCGGGCATGACCCGCGCGACCCGCTTGACCAGAGGGTTCATGTACTTGATCTGCAGACGCTCGAACGTCGGGGGATAGACCATCGGGACGCCCGGCGCGTTGTTGGGGTGATCCTTGGCGGACATGAACTCCGACATTACGTGACGATGCCCGCCCCACACGGGGACGGGCATCGGCATTTCTCGTGCGGTGTCAGCCGTTTCGACGACTAGTCACTGTTGTCGCCGTCGTTGCCGTCGCTGCCGGCATTGCCGCCGAACCCGCCACCGCCGCCGCTGCCGCCGCTGCCTCCGTTGTCGTCGTCGGCGGCGCCCCCCGTGGCGTTGCCGCCGTGGCCGCCATTGCCGCCTCGGCCCGGTTACGACGACCAGCCAGAGACCGATTTCACGGTCATGTATTCTTCCAGCCCCCAGACGCCGCCCTCGCGCGCGCCGCCCGAATGGCCGACGCCGCCAAAGGGCGATCCTGCGCCGCGCGGCTCTCCGTTCATCTCCACCATGCCGGAGCGTAGCCGCCGCGCCAGCCGGTTGCGCCGCGCGCCATCGCCGCTCTGGACATAATTGGTGAGACCGTAGCGCGTGTCGTTGGCGATCGCCACCGCCTCCTCCTCATCGGCAAACGGAATGATGCTGAGAACCGGGCCGAAAATCTCCTCGCGCGCAATGGTCATGGCGTTGTCGACATCGGCGAACACCGTCGGCTGGACGAAATAGCCGCGGTTGAAGCCGGTCGGCAGGCCGGTCCCGCCCGCCACCAGCCGCGCGCCCTCGCGAATACCGGTCTCGATCAGGTCCTGGATCTTGTCGAACTGTCCCTTCGAGATCACCGGCCCCATATGCTTCCCCTCGGCCGATGAGGGTCCGACCGCGATCGCGTTGGCTGCCGCGCGCGCCTTTTCCACGGCGGTCTCGTAGACCGAGCGCTCGACCAGCATGCGGGTCGGTGCGTTGCAAGACTGGCCGGTATTGTTGAAGCAGTGCAGCGCGCCACGCTTGACCGCCTTCTGGAGGTCGGCGTCGGCGAAGACGATGTTGGGCGACTTGCCGCCCAGCTCCAGATAACAGCGCTTCAGGT
>CAZOIX010000762.1:0-2740 GCA_964579685.1 uncultured Mycobacterium sp. | reverse complement strand
GATCGGCGGATAGGAACCGTCGGGCCCGACGGCGAGGGACTCGACATCAAGCATCCGGAAGTCGACACCGGTCAGCGCTTCGCCCATGGTGCGGTCGACGTCGTCGAGCACCCACGAGCCGATCGGATCGGACAGGGCCCAGAGGTTGATCCACCGCGGCCGCTGCCGCGCGGCAAGCCGGGGCAACGCGCCGGTTCCGAAATACGCCGGAAAATTTCGCGCATACAACCGGCGCAGCGGTGAACCGAACGTCAGCAGGGCCACGCGGTCCCCGGTGCGATCGTCGTGCTGCAACAACGCCGCCGCCGCGATGACGGTGCCCTGGCTGTGCGCTGCGATCACCACCCTGGTGTCGGGGTGGGCGGCCAGCACCTTAAGGCGGTCCAGCAGTTCGGGCACGGTGCGCTCGGCATAGCACGGCGGAGTCAGGGGGTGGTTCGCCCGCGGCCAGAAGGTGATCACGTCCCACAGCACAGCCACCACACGGCGCATCTGACGGTCCCGATACGCCTGCGCCGCAACGAGAACCAGTCCCACCGCCAATGACAGCGTGATGACGACACTTGCCCTGGTGAGCGTCGGCGAGTAACCCGGCAGCGCGTCGAACCCGCCCCGTTCGCTGACATACCAGGCGGTCAACGCCGCGACGACCGCCACGGACACCGCCGTCAGGCCCCCGAGCAACGCGATGCCCATGTCGGTCAACGAGGCCAGTGCGCGCGACTTCGCCACCTGCCTGGCTCGACTGTCCGTGGCCGAGGCGCCGTCATGATCGGCGAGCACGGAGGGCAGTTCGGCCCGCGCCCTCCTGGGGACGACCCACCACCACACCACGAGCGCCACGATGATCGTCACGACGAGCATCACCGCGACGGCCAACGCCGCCCACAGGTACGGCGGCGGCACGATCAACGGGGCTTCGGCGTTCAGCGCCGCGAGCCGGTCGGCGAGCGTTGCGCCGTCATGCCCGAGTATCGTTGCTCTACTTCCGATTTGAGCGTTCGCCGCCGCGGTGGAGATCACGGCATCGCCGAGCACCTGCGCCGTCCACAGTCCGACCCCCACACTGAACGCGCCGCCGACCAGCCAGGCGATCAGGGCGACGAACGGTGCGGCGAAGCCATGCAGCGTGGGACGCCACGCGGTGCCCGACGGCGTCGGCTGGCCCCGCATCGACCACGCCGTGACGGCGAACAGGGCGATCAACAGGAGGACCTGGACACCGAGCAGCACGTAGATCGCCCCGCGCAGGCCCGGGAAATGCGTCGGCGCGGCCGGATAGTCGACGTCGGTGATCGCGACCCAGACCAGGGACACGGTCAACAGGCCCAGCGAGATCCAGCGCAGCACCAGAAGTGGGTGCGTCAACCCGTCGGCGCCGGTGCCTCCGCGCGCCGTCGCACGGTTCCACGCCGTGGTCGACACAGCGATCGCCAGGACGACGCCGTTGGCGGCCAGCAGAGTCACACCGATCGCCGACACCGCGTAGCTCAGCGGCGCCGCGAGCGCGAGGGCGGCGAGCCCCGCCGTCCACGACATCACATGGCAGCTGCGTAACCGCACGACCGACGGATCGATGCTCCAGAACGCGGCGGACTCCAGCGGTACCTCGTCCGTCATCACCGCGGGACTCGGCGGCCTGCCGACCTCCCTGGTGTTCTCTCTGCCCAGACGCCACAACACCACGATCACCACGACGAGCGGCACCGCGCTGACCGCCACACGGGCCCCGCGCGGCAGGGACGCGACGAGGGACAGCGGTCCCCATTGCGCGGCACAGTGCTCCAACGGCACGCACTGCCACACCGTCACGTCCATCACCGCCACCGCGGCCGCCAGCATCAGGGTCAGGGTGAAGGACAGCGCGACCAACCGCAGCAGGCCCACCGCGATCGCCGCCGTCCGACGCCGCCCGACCGCGGGCGGCAGCATCCAGTGGGCGAGGTTGATGAAGATGAACGGCAGGAAGAGTAGCCACACCGCCCTGCTGGCGGGCCCGGACGTCAGGCCGCCCCACGAATACGCCTCCATGATCCGTCGCCAGGCCGGCCGACCGTCACCCGCAGCGTGAGCGTCGTCGATCCACTGCTGGCGCCGATAGAACCCGGCGGACGTGTCGCCGGCCTGGAGTTCGAGGAATTCGGCGGGACAACTGAGCAGGGCCTCGGGTGGTGTGCCGGACACCCCATGCACCCGCAGTTCGACAACCGTGCCGCTGTCGGCCATACCCCCATCGTGGCGCGAGGTGTGGTAGATGGCCCGATGGGCACGCCACACCACGCCCATAATCTCGCCGATGATGCGATGTGAGGTCCTTCGAGCGAAGATGGGGCACCGTGAGAAAAACAAGCGTTCTGCCGGTCTTGATGACCGCAGCCATACTGGCCGCCGGCTGCGGTGGTGGCCAGGGTCAGAACTACACCGAGTTGACCCCGTCGGCGACCGAGGTCAACCCATCGCAGCTGCCTGATCACCAGGCGCCGCCCGATCGGCTCGTCGTCCGCGTGAAGATCAAGGGCGGCACCGTGACGCCCACCGACGAGCAGCTCGAGGCCGCGGTCGACCAACCGATCGTCATCCGCGTCGACAGCGACGTCGCCGACGAGCTGTACGTGAATTCCACTCCCGAGCACACGTTCAAGATCGAGGCCAAGCCGGGCCAGATGTTCCAGTTCTCCGTCGGCGAACCGGGAGCGGTCGACGTCGCGCTGCCCGGGCTCAACAAGACGATCGCGACGAT